>NZ_JALBGX010000289.1:0-1386 GCF_023006465.1 Rhizobium sp. PRIMUS64
GATCGGCGGTGGCGCGCCGCGCCGGATCGGCGGCGAGGATCGTTTCCGGCTGCATCTCCAGCACCATCGCCACATAGGCGACGGCCAGCCGGTAGCTGCCCGACGAAATCACCTCGTTCGGGTTGGTTTCGCCGCGGCGGATCCGCGCGATCGCCAGCCGCACGCGGGTGAGAACCATGCGCGTCAGCGGCTTGTGACCCTTGCGGATCTTGTAGAGGTAGGCATTCGAAAGACCGGCACCGCGCTCGATCGAGCCTTCGGAAAAGCCGGTCGGGGCAATGATACGGTCAAGTTCTGCAACGTCGAGCATGCGCCATCCAAAGGGTGGCCGTACGCAATACATGTTCGGCATGAGTTGATTTCAGAGTGCCGGCACCGCCGGAAATTCATTGTGTTCGCCGCCGTCGAGCAGCCGGCCGGCAATCTTCGTCGGCGCGCGAAACAGCGTGTCGGGAGGAAACAGGCCGGCTGGCGGCGCCCAGTTGCCCCATTGCTTGAAATGAAATGGAACGGCGGCGGCCGCACACTGGTCGCGCAGGCTACGGAACCAATCCGGATGTGGCCTGCGAGCGATATGGCCGCCCTGGTCGGTCTCGCCGCCGGCGATCACCCAATCGAGTTTCGGCGCATCGATGTCGCCATCGGACCACGGATCGAACCGCCTGCCATTGAGCGCACTTTCCCAGCTATCCCACCGGGATCCGTATTGGGAGACGCCGCTCTCGTGGATGCGGTTGAGATCGATGGGGCCGAGTAGCGGCTCGCAGGAGACAAAAGCAAACAAGGCGCTCGTGCAGCTTTTCGCATCGAGAAGCGCCGGCACATTGATATCCGCCCGCTTCTGATCCTCGATCGTCGTGCCGATCGCCGCATTGCGCGGCAGGCCGCCGGCTTCGAAGGCCAGCTTGTTGACGTTCTGCGGCCGCTTGGTCAGCAGCAGATAGACGAGCCGCGGCGTCTTGCGCATCACATCGAAGGCATCGGCCCGCCATTGCGGATCCACCTGGTTGTCGAAGATATCGGCCAGAGAGGCGCAGAAGACGAACGGCCGATCGCCGTCCTTTTCGGCCTGGCGCTGCCAGCGGTACGGATCATTCCAGGTGTGGGCGCTTGTCCGGACGCGGGTGCCGACACCTTTGCCGGGCCCGCCCCACTCGACCTTGTGATAGCGCTTATCCATCATTGCCTCGGCATAACAGCCGTCGCAGGCTGGGCTAACCTTCGTGCAGCCCATCCATGGGTTCCAGGTGTGGCGCGTCCAGGAAATCGCGGAATTCTCGGCCATGGCCTACATCCCCAACCGCTTGCGGCGCGCCAGCGCGTCGATCATCTGCTGTCGGCGCAGATCGCCGGCAGCTGCAGGCTCGGGCGTGGCTGCTTGCGCCG
>NZ_JALBGX010000028.1:0-64091 GCF_023006465.1 Rhizobium sp. PRIMUS64
ACCCGCGGCAACGCCTGCCGCCGCGCGTGGCCCGTCGACGGTCGAGGATGCCTCGCGCGAAGAGCGCGTGAAGATGACGCGCCTGCGCCAGACGATCGCCAAGCGCCTCAAGGACGCGCAGAACACCGCCGCCATGCTGACCACCTACAACGAGGTGGACATGAAGGCGGTCATGGACCTGCGCAACAAGTACAAGGACATTTTCGAGAAGAAGCACGGCGTCAAGCTCGGCTTCATGGGCTTCTTTACCAAGGCGGTGACGCATGCGCTGAAGGAGTTGCCGGCCGTCAACGCCGAAATCGACGGCACCGACGTCATCTACAAGAACTACTGCCATGTCGGCATGGCCGTCGGCACGGACAAGGGCCTCGTCGTTCCTGTCATCCGCGACGCCGACCAGATGTCGATCGCCGAAATCGAGAAGGAACTCGGCCGTCTTGCCAAGGCAGCCCGTGATGGCTCGCTCTCCATGGCCGACATGCAGGGCGGCACCTTCACCATCACCAATGGCGGCGTCTACGGTTCGCTGATGTCTTCGCCGATCCTCAACGCACCGCAGTCCGGCATTCTCGGTATGCACAAGATCCAGGAACGGCCGGTGGCGATCGGCGGTCAGGTGGTCATCCGTCCGATGATGTATCTGGCGCTGTCCTACGATCACCGCATCGTCGACGGCAAGGAAGCGGTCACCTTCCTCGTGCGCGTCAAGGAAAGCCTGGAAGATCCGGAACGTCTGGTTCTCGATCTCTAAGGGAGCGCTTTCGATGCGGAACCGGATCATGCGAGCGGCGCGCCTTCTTCTTTGCGCTGCCGCCGCGCATATTCCGGTCTCCGCATCGGCTGCCGGCTGGGACATCAGCAAGGCAAGCAGCAATTTCGAGCTGGTGGCGCTGAGCGATGCCGAACTCTCCGGCCGGTCGATCGGTGCGATCCATATGGGCAATGTCGAGCTGACATCGGGGCGCATCGTTGCCGCCGATCCGCTGGCCCAGCCCGATCGTCCGGCGCTCGCAAGAACGGTTGCGCCGGGCGACTATCCGGTGACGCTCTACCAGGCCTTCGGGCGCATCGCCGCCGCCAGCATGCGGTTTGCCGAGGGCAGGCCGGATCATTGGGAGCTTGCAGTCCTGCCCGGGCAGGACCCGGCGACGCTGAAGGACGGCGAGATCTTCGGCTATCCCGTCGATGCCGGCCTCGGCTGCTACATGGATGCCGATACGTTTGATCTGATCGGAGAGCGTGAAGGGCAGGTACAGGCGCAGAAACCGGATGCCGACGTCAATTATTACGATGACGTGCTGGCGTCGGACCTCGACGCCAACAAGGGCATCTATGCACTGCACCGGCCGGTTGCCGGCAGACGAGGCAATGTCGCCGTGTTCTGGAGCGGCTGGGGCGACGGTTTCTACCCGGTTTTCTGGGGGCTCGACAAGGACGGCCGCGCGCTGGTGCTGCTGACGGATTTCAGCGTTGTCGAAAACGCCGACGGGCGGAAGGAGCCGAAGTTGCAATGAGCGGAAGGATCGGGATCATGGCGGGACGGAAAGGTGTGGCTGCGGTCGCAGCTGCCGCGTTTTTTGCCGTTCCGGCATCCACCTTCGGCGCCGCATGTAAGCAGGAACAAGCCGTCTACGTCGATCGCGACGGTGCCTATGAATTGCGCTTCGCACCGCTGAATTCTCCATCGGCCGCCGCCAGCAACCAGTTCAAGGTCAGCGCGCTCAAGACACCTGTCGTGATGGAAGGTTATGTCATGCCATCGGAAGATCCGGTGCGCGCCATCGGCATCCTGATGTTCAACTGCCCCGAGGGCGATGCGACCGGCGCCGATCTCGATGCCTGCACGGTCTGGCAGGGCGCCGTCTACGGCATGGATGCCGAGGGTGAGATGGACAATCTGCAGCCCGAAGGTGCTGCGGCGGCCGAAAAGCTCGTGCTCCCCGGCCTTGGTCCCGCCATCCGCGAATCCAGTGCCTGGGGCGAGGGCAAAGCTTCGGTAGCGCCTTGGGACGTACTGACATTCAAGGAGTGTGCGACATGAGCGATGCACCTGTTGTTCTCATCACCGGCGGAAGCCGGGGTATCGGCGCCGCGGCCTCAAGGCTCGCCGCGCGCCAGGGCTGGCGTGTTGCGGTGAATTATGCCGCCAACCGCCAAGCCGCGGATGCGGTCGTGGCTTCGATCACAGAAGGCGGCGGCGAGGCCGTGGCGATCCAGGGCGACGTCGGCAGGGCTGCGGATATCGTCTCGATGTTTACGGCTGTCGACCGGCATTTCGGCCGGCTTGACGCGCTCGTCAACAATGCCGGCATCGTCGACTATCCGCAGCGCATCGATGAGATGTCGGCGGAGCGAATCGAACGCATGCTGCGCGTTAATGTGACCGGCTCCATCCTCTGCGCCGCAGAGGCCATACGCCGGATGTCGAGCCGGCATGGCGGGCAGGGCGGGGCGATCGTCAATATCTCGTCGATGGCGGCGATCCTCGGTTCGGCGACGCAGTATGTCGATTATGCCGCTTCGAAGGCGGCGATCGACACCTTCACTGTCGGCTTGGCGCGTGAAGTCGCTGCCGAGGGCATCCGCGTGAATGCGATAAGGCCCGGCATCATCGAGACCGACCTCCATGCTTCGGGCGGGCTGCCTGACCGGGCACGCGAGATGGCGCCGGCGGTTCCGATGCAGCGTGCGGGCACACCCGAGGAGGTGGCGGATGCGATCCTCTATCTTCTGTCACCTTCGGCTTCCTATATAACCGGCGCGATCCTCAATGTGAGCGGCGGCCGCTAGAACGACAGGGCGAAAAACAGCATGCAATATATTCTCGAATTCCTCGGCCTGATGGCCGTCTTTTCGATCTTCATCGTCGTGCCGGGCGCCGATTTTGCCGTTATCCTGCGCCAGAGCATCGTGCATGGGCGACGCGCCGCCATCATGACCGGGCTCGGCATGGGCTTCTCCCTCCTCTTCCACATCAGTTACACCATCCTCGGCCTCGGCCTGATCGTGTCCAAATCACTGATGCTGTTTGCTGTCATCAAATGGGCAGGCGTCGCCTATCTGGTCTATCTCGGCATCAAGTCCTTCCGCGAACCGGGCTTCAAGGTGAGGGATATCGAGGTGACGGCGGAAGACCGCAAGCCGGTCTCAATGTTGAAATGCCTGGGCATGGGCTTCATCACCAATGCGCTGAACCCGAAGCCGGTGCTGTTCTTCCTGTCGCTGTTTTCGACGCTCGTCCATCACGACACGCCGGCGCTGATCCAGTTCTCCTATGGCATCGGCATGGCGACGGCGCTGGTCGCCTGGTTTGCCGGCGTCTCCTATTTCTTCACGGTCAAGGCGATCCGTGACCGCTTCATCGCCAGCGGCAAATGGTTCAACCGCATCACCGGAGCGGCACTTGTCGGCTTCGGCTTCCGCCTCGCTTTGTCGCGCGCGGCCGATTAAACGAAAAATCCAAAGGGAAAGAAGCAATGTCCTACGATGTGATCATTATCGGAACCGGCCCGGGCGGCTATGTCTGCGCCGTCAAGGCGGCCCAGCTTGGCCTCAAGGTCGCCGTCGTCGAAAAGCGGGCGACCTATGGCGGCACCTGCCTGAACGTCGGCTGCATTCCGTCGAAGGCGCTGTTGCATGCCTCCGAAATGTTCCATCAGGCCGGCCACGGAATGAGCGCGCTCGGTATCGATATTCCGGCGCCGACGCTCAACCTCGGCAATATGATGGCCCACAAGGATGCGACGGTGAAGTCGAATGTCGACGGCGTCGCTTTCCTCTTCAAGAAGAACAAGATCGATACCTTTCAGGGCATCGGCAAGGTCGTCTCGGTCGGCAAGGTTTCCGTCACCGCCGACGACGGCAAGGTGCAGGAGATCGAAGGCAAGAACATCGTCATCGCCACCGGCTCCGACGTCGCCGGCATTCCTGGCGTGCAGGTCGAGATCGATGAAAAGACCATCATCTCGTCTACCGGCGGCATTGCGCTGGAGAAGGTGCCGGAAACGCTGATCGTCGTCGGCGGCGGCGTTATCGGTCTCGAGCTCGGTTCCGTCTGGTCGCGCCTCGGCGCCAAAGTCACCGTCGTCGAATATCTCGACACCATCCTTGGCGGTATGGACGGCGAAGTCTCCAAGCAATTCCAGCGTATGCTTGCCAAGCAGGGCATCGATTTCAATCTCAGCGCCAAGGTCACCGGCGTTGAAAAGGGCGACAAGGGCGCCAAGGTCACTTTCGAGCCCGTCAAGGGCGGCGACAAGGTGACGCTCGAGGCCGAAGTCGTGCTGATCGCCACCGGCCGCAAGCCCTATACATCGGGTCTCGGCCTCGAAGAGGCCGGTGTTACGCTCGACAATCGCGGCCGCGTCGAGATCGACGGTCACTTCAAGACCAATGTTGCCGGCATTTATGCGATCGGCGATGTGGTCAAGGGTCCGATGCTGGCGCACAAGGCGGAGGACGAAGGCGTGGCGCTTGCCGAAATCCTTGCCGGGCAGCATGGCCATGTGAATTACGAGGTCATTCCGAGCGTCGTCTACACCCAGCCGGAAATCGCTTCCGTCGGCAAGACCGAGGAAGAACTCAAGGCGGCTGATATCGCCTACAAGGTTGGCAAGTTCCCGTTCACGGCGAACGGCCGGGCGCGTGCGATGCTGGCGACGGACGGCTTCGTCAAGATTCTTGCCGACAAGGAAACCGACCGCGTGCTCGGCGGCCATATCGTCGGCTTCGGCGCCGGCGAGATGATCCACGAGATCGCCGTGCTGATGGAGTTCGGCGGTTCGTCAGAAGATCTCGGCCGTACCTGCCACGCGCATCCCACAATGTCGGAAGCGGTGAAAGAGGCTGCGCTCGCAACCTTCTTCAAGCCGATCCATATGTAATCTTACATATTCGTAACAAAGCATACAGCCGCTTGCCGAAAGGCAGGCGGCTGTTTTAGTTGTTGCCTATCGTTGAGTTCAGCATCCGTGAAGGTCCAGAAATGCAGCAGCCGTCCATCGTGAGTTACAGCCTGAGCCAGCGTTTTCTTCACTGGGCCGTGGCGCTGCTGATCTTCTTCAACCTGCTGTTTCCCGATGGCATGAATATCTGGCATCGGCTGATGCGCAGAGGCCAGGTACCGACGCCGGAGCAGATTTCGTCGGCGAATATCCATGCCTATGTCGGCATCGCCATCCTGATGCTTGCCGTCCTCAGGCTCGGGCTGCGTTTTACCAAGGGCGTCCCGGACGAGGTCGCACAGGAGCCGGCGATCTTCCGTCTTGCAGCGAGGCTTGCCCATGCCGGCCTCTACATCCTGATCTTCTCGATGCCGCTTTCGGGCATCGCCGCCTACTATTTCGGTATCTATCCCGCCGGTTCGTTCCACGCGGATGTCCTGAAGATCATTCTCTGGGCGCTGATTGCGGCGCATGTCGCCGGCGCCCTCGTCCATCAGTTCTATTGGAAAAGCAATGTTCTGCGCCGCATGACGCTCGGCTGACCGCCAGCGGGTTCAGTTCACCGCGGTGACGGTGAAGCCCTGCTGGCGTAGCAGTTCAACCAAGCCGTCGTCGCCGGGCAGGTGCGCCGCTCCGACGGCGATCATGGTGCGCCCCTTGTCGAGGTAGGGCTTCGCCCGCTCCGCCATGACCTTGTTTCGATCCGTGATCATACGGTTTTCGAAGGCTTTTTCAGCAGCGAGATCTGTCGAGACGACCTCCATGAGCGAGAAGATCATTCCGATCTTACCCTGATCGTAGAGGCTGATCATCGTCTCGGTTATGTCATCCATACCATTCGGAAACGCCAACAACTCCCGCAGGTTCTGAAGCATGCGGTCGTCCGGGACATCCGACAGGGCCTTAATTTGCTCGACTGGCGTTTCCAGGCCGACCAGATTGACACCATCATCTAGCGCCTCGAGGGCGAGAGATTCGTCCAGTACCCTGAGGCCGCTTGCTCTGCGCTTGATATCGCAGCCACGTGTCTGGAGGCTGGCGTAGATGAACCAAGGTCGCATCTTGGCCATCAGGTTCACGTTGATGCCCTTTTTCTTCAAGCCGGCAGCGACTTCGCTGGTCGCGTCAGGGGGCAAGATGTGATCGAGGGTTTTGTCACCGTGGAGCGTGGTCAGCTCGGGATGCTTGAAGATCTCCAGCACAAGTTTTTCCGGCTCTGCGATTTCCGCTAACTCGACAGTCAGAGTGTCGATAGCGTCGTACGCCTCGTAAAATCCTTCCGGCATATCCAATACACGGGAATCGCTCACATGCATCGTGCCGAGCAACCAGGAAGGCTGGAGACCGGGCTTTTCGATTTTCCAGAAGATCGCATTGCCGTTCGGTATCGTCTCGGCTTTCTCGACAGCCTTCCTGAAACGGACGGGATCTTCCTTTTCCAGTTGGGTCAAAAGGTTCTGACCCGGGCAAGCCAGTTCGTCATCGGCCAAGGCAGGCGAAAAGGAAAATATCGTTAGCATCGCCGCCGCCACTAGCATTGCGCCGTTACCGAACGTGGGAAGACCTTTCGAGGCCGCTCTCGAGGTGAAAACCATATTCTGGCTGAGCATTGAAACTCTTTTGGGAACAAAGGGCTGTAAATGCCGCCATGTGACGTATGCAAACTGGGGTTGTCAATCTCAGAGAGCTGCCGCCACCGCAAATTACTGAGGTTGGACCTAATTGACGGCTGTCACCGTGAAGCCCTGCTGGCGTAGCAGTTCGATGACGCCGTCCTTGCCGGGCAGATGCAGGGCGCCGACGGCCATGAAGACGTTGCCGCCGTCGAGGATGGGGGCGGCGCGTTCGGCCATTACCTTGTTGCGGTCGAGGATGATGCGCTGCTCGAAGGCGGCATAATCGTTATTTTCGCCCTCTTCTTCAGGCGTCACCGTTTTCAGCATCGGCATGGTCATGCCGATGTCGCCGGAGAGGTAGAGATCGGTCATCGTCTCGACGACATCGCTCATCTTGTCGCCGAGTTCCAGCGTCTCGATCAGCGACTTCAGATGGAATTCGACCGGCAGATCGGCCATGGCCTGGATCTGTTCGGCAAGGGTTTCCAGCCCCTTGACCTGCTTGCCCTGAGCAACGGCGTCGGTGGCGATCTTCTGGTCGAGGAACTGCACGCCCTTTGCCTTGCGGGCGATTTCGCAGGCCGGCAGGGCGACGGCGCTCGAGATCATCCAGGGCCGCATACGGGAAACGGCGCTGAGCGGGATACCGCGCTGCTTGAGGCCGGTTTCGAGACGCTTGTAATCCTCGGGAGAAAGCAGCTTGTCGATCGTCGTGCCGTCGGTGAACATCGTCAGCTCCGGCTTTGCGAGCAGGGCGGCGGTCGCCTTCCGCTCATCGAGGATCTCGTCGGATTCGATGATGATCGTGTCGGCAGCGTCATGGGCTGCCTGGGCGCGCGGCGGCAGGGCGAGCACGCGCGGATCGGTGACATGCATGCTGCCGAGCAGCCACGAAGGTGCAAGTCCCGGCTTCTCGACCTTCCAGAAGATGCCCTTGCCGTTCGGCGTGGCGTCTGCTTCCTTCAGCGCCTCGGCATAGCGGGCAGGGTCGTTCTGCTGCAACTCGATCATCAGGTTGCGGCCAGTGCAGGCCACGTCTTCGGCCGCCGCCGGCCTTGCAGCCAGGAAAGCGACAAACAGCGCGGCAAGAAGCAGCATGTGAAAGGCTGCGATCAGCCAGAGCAACAGATTGGCCGGCACTGCGAGGTAAGACGTCCGGCGGCCGATTGATGTCGTCATGATGGGTGTTCCGATCACATGCCTTGTGCGTTTCATGGTCTACGCCCGGCTTGCGCATATTCCTTTAAGAGAATGCCTTAACGAAAGTTAAAGTGCATCACATCAAATCGGATTCATGACGATGCACTTTAAATCAACGCATGGTGCTTCCAAAAATCAATTCCGATTTCCGGGCCGATGCGCTAGGCGCGCGGATGCGCCCGATCATACACCTCGAGCAGCCGTGACGCATCGACTCCGGTATAGACCTGCGTTGTGGAAAGGCTGGCATGGCCGAGCAATTCCTGAATGGTGCGCAGATCGCCGCCGCCGGCAAGCAGGTGGGTGGCGAAGGAATGGCGCAGGGCATGCGGTGTCGCCGTCTCCGGCAGACCGAAGGCGCTGCGCATCTTCTGCATGGTGCGCTGGATGATCGCCGCCTGCAGCTTGCCGCCGCGGGCGCCGCGAAACAGCGGTTCGCCGCTTTCGAGATGGTATGGGCAGAGCGCGCGGTATTTCTCGACCGCGTCGAAAACCACAGAGAGCAACGGCACCAGCCGCGTCTTGTTGCCCTTGCCGGTGATGCGCAGCACCGTTGCGCCCTTCTGCAGGTCGGCGGGAGCAAGATCAAGTGCTTCGGAGATGCGCAGGCCGCAGCCGTAGAGCAGCGTCATGACAGCCGCATCGCGCGCCGCAATCCAGGGTTCGTCATGCAGTTGGGCGTCGTCGCTGACGACGGTGATCGCCTGCGTGTCCGACAGCGGCTTGGGCAGCGATTTCGGTTGTTTCGGCGAGCGCACTGCGCCGGCGCCGGCGGCGTTGACCAGGCCCTTCTTTTCGAGATGGCGCAGCAGCGAACGGAGACCGGCGAGATTGCGGCCGAGCGAGCGAGCGCCGGAGCCCTGCTTGCGCCGGGCCGCCAGGAAGGCGCGGAAATCGGCGGGGCGCAACTCCTTGATGTCGCGGAGCGTCACCGGGCCGGCGAGATGGCCGGTCAGGAAGGTCAGGAACTGGCGGGTGTCGCGCTCGTAAGCGTCGAGCGTATGCTCGGAAAGACGGCGCTCACGGGCGAGATTTTCAAGCCATGCGGCACGCTCCGTCATCAGGCGCGGATCGGCGATAACAAGCAGTTCGTTCACGTGGCTGGCCTTGATTTTGCCTTCAAGTCCGCCAATTTGGAGCAGGAACAGTTATGGAATTGCTAATGCCGGCCAAGCCTTTGTCATCCTTCGATCATATTGTACTGCGATAGCTTATACCCCATAGACAGGATCTTTCATGGCACGGCGCGATTCCATGACGGCTTTCGGACAGCTCGCGGAAGCGATCGCTCTCGTTTCACAGGGAAAGCCCGGTCATATCGTCGATACGCTGATTGCCGAACGCGGCCAGAGGATCGTGAAAAATCCGCTCTGGCCGGTCATGCGGCCATTCCTCTACACGCTGCTGCGTTACAACAAGGCGCTCGAATTCGCCAATGCGGTTGCCAAGATGCCGGGTTTCCAGTCGTTCGAATATCTGAGTGATGTGCTGAAGCTCGACATCGGCATCACCAATGGCGAACGCATCCCTGATACCGGCGGCTTCATCCTCGTCAGCAACCATCCCACAGGCATCGCCGATGGCGTTGCCGTGTTCGATCTCTTGAAAGCGCGTCGGCCGGACATGATGTTCTTTGCCAATCGCGATGCCATCCGCGTCAATCCGCGGTTCGCCGAGATGATCATTCCTGTCGAATGGCGGGAGGAGCATAAGAGCAAGCTGAAGGCGCGCGAAACGCTGCAACTGACCAACCATGCGGTGAAGGAAGGCAAGGCGACAGTGCTCTTTCCCTCAGGCCGCATCGCCTACTGGGCAAACGGCCGGCTGAACGAACGGCCATGGAAGACCTCGGCCGTCGGGCTGGCGCGCAAATACAATCTGCCGATCCTTCCCGTGCATGTGACGGCGCGCAATTCGGGGCTGTTCTACTGGCTGGCGAAATGGTCGACGGAGCTTCGCGACATGACCGTGTTCCACGAACTGTTGAACAAACGCGGCGACCGCTTCGATTTCGTGATCGGCAATCTTATTCCCGCCGAACAGCTAGACGGCGACCTCAACGAGGTGACGAAGGCTCTGGAGAAACATACGGTGCAGGATATGGCTGGGGATGGCGACGCGACCTTCGTCCCGGTCGGCCTGCCGGCGGCGATGCACCGCGAGGTTCCGGTTCCTGCAATCTAGAACCACCGGCATTGCCATGACAATCGATATCCGCACGTTCCGCGATCGATTGCCGCAGGAGATCGCAGATCTCGAAAGCGAGGCCCGGCAAGAAGGCTATCTCCATATCGCCCGCCTTATCGACGAATGGTCGACCGGCGCCGTCAGATTCGATCGTGACGGCGAAAGGCTGCTTGGCGCCTATGCCGAGGAGGCGCTTGCTGGCGTCGGCGGCATGACTGTTGAAACGGCCATGTCAGGGGCGCTGCGGATGCGGCGTTTCTACATCAGTCCCGCAATGCGCGGGCGCGGCATCGGCCGGATGCTTGCCATGGCTCTGGTTGATCATGCGTCGTCCTTCTGTACCGTCGTCACCGTTCATGCGGGAAACGATGGTGCGGCAAGGTTCTGGGAGTCGCTCGGGTTTCAGCCTCACGGACGAGATGGACATAGCCATCTGCTCGCGCTGCAGCACCATAACGGTGGTCCAGCGGCTTCGGATTTGCGCCAGTGTGTTACGCCCCGATCTCCTTGAGGCGGATGGCCTGGCGCGCCAACAGCCGCTCGACATCGGCAATATCGAGTGCGGAGAGCTTGGCGCCCGGCTTGCGCAGGGTGGCCGACTTGATCACGCCGCGCTTGGCAAGCACATATTTGCGCGAGGCAAGGCCAATGCCCTGCTGCTGTTCGTAGCGGGCGAGCGGCAGATAGGCGTCGAAGATCGCATGGGCGCGATCGGGATTTCCGCCTGCATAGGCCTCGACGACGCCAACCATCATCTCCGGATAACAAAAGCCGGTCATTGCGCCATCGGCGCCGCGGCCCATCTCTTCGGGCAGGAAAAGCCCGCCATTGCCGCAGAGGATGGAGATACGCCGCATGGCGCCCTTGTCGCTGGCGGCGCGAAGCGCGGTGATTTTCGATAGACCCGGCCAATCCTCGTGCTTGAGCATGACACAATTCGGCACCTCGTTGACGATACGCTCGATGACCTTAGGCGCGATGGTCACATTGGTGGTGAGCGGATAATCCTGCAGCACGAATGGCGTATCGCCCAGGGTCTCGCCAACCGACTGGTAGAAGGCGAAGGCCTGATCGTCAGTCTTGACGGTCCAGGGCGGCGCAACCATGACACCGGCCGCCCCCTCGCCCATAACGGCTTCGGCAAGTTCGCTCATCGGCGCAAGCCCTGGCGCCGAAACGCCGACAACGACGGGGAGGCGCCCGTCGAGGCGCTTCAGCACCCGTTGGACGACTGTCCGCGATTCCTCGGCGGTCAGCTTCGGGGCCTCGCCGAGCTGGCCAAGCACCGTCAGGCCGGTGACGCCGGCGCCCTCGTAGAAATCGACCATGCTGTCGATACTGGCGAGATCGAGCGCGCCGTCATCGGTGAAGGGGGTTACGGCGATCACATAGACGCCCTTGGCATCTTCGGTCAGTCTGGCCATTCGTACTCTCCAATTCAGCGGCCGAAGAACAGCGCCTCGGCATTTCGAACAAAAATCTTTTCGGCAATCGTGGGATCGTCAATGGCGGCCCGTATGGTCTCGATCAGATCGGCGTCATCGGGCATGCCGTCCCACAATTCGGTGTGCGGCCAATCGCTGCCCCAGAGCAGCCTTTCCGCATGGCTGGCGGCAAGGGCGCGGCCGACCTCGGCGAAACCTTGGTCATTCATGTCCTTCGTCAAACGGTAGGGCGCGGTGACTTTGACGTAGGCCTCGGCTCTGTCCATCAGTCTTTTCAGAGCATCGACATGCAACGATCTCGTCTCTCTGGCAAGTGGAATGAAGCCGAGATGGTCGATGACGAGGGGCAGGCGGATGCCGGACAGCGTTGCCGCAATATCGGGAAGTTGTTCGGGATTGATCTGCAATTGCAGCGACCAGCCGAGAGGGGCAATGCTTTCCGCCAGTGTCTTGGCGGCGGCGAGCGGGAGGCCACCCTTGTTGCGCGTATTGATCCGCACGCCGCGCACGCCGAGCCGATCCAGACGCTCCATCTCGGTCGCCGTGGTGTCAGGATCGATGACGACGATGCCGCGCAGACGATCTGGATAGGCGGCAAGCGCCTCCAGCAGCACCCTATTGTCGAGGCCATAGACGCTTGGTTGCACCAATACGCCCCTGGCGATGCCAAGACTGCCGGAGAATTCGATCCAGTCGGCAATCGTCGCGATGTCAGGCGTGTAGCTGCGTGGAGTGTTGAGCGGAGCGCCGGCGCGAAAGACGTGGAAATGCGCATCGACCGTGCCTTGCGGCAGCGCCGCCCGCGGCAGCCGCGTCAGCTGCCGGCGGGGCAGGCAAAGCGGCGCCTCCATATCAGCGGCACTCATCGCGCGTCGAGCTCCTCGCTTTGCAGGAAGTCGAAGTCGGCGCCTTCGTCAGCCTGGAGCACGCGCTCCTGATAGAGCTTGGCATAGCCGCGCGACGGGGCCGGGGAGGGCCGGTTGACGACATCAAGCATGCGGCGATCGAATTCCGCCTGGTCGATGTCGAGATCGATGCGCCGGCCCTCGACGTCGAGTCGAATGCGATCGCCGGTGCGGACGATCGCCAGCGGGCCGCCATCGGCGGCTTCAGGCGTGATATGGAGGATGATCGTGCCGAAGGCCGTGCCGCTCATGCGGGCGTCGGAAATCCGCACCATGTCCTTCACGCCCAGGCGGGCGAGCTTGCGGGGGATGGGTAGATAGCCGGCTTCCGGCATGCCGGGCGCACCTTTCGGCCCGGCATTGCGCAGAACCAGAACGTCGTCGGCATGTACGTCGAGATCGTCGCTGTCGATGCGCAGCGTCATATCCTCGACGGAATCGAAGACCACGGCGCGCCCGCTATGCTGCAGCAGATCCTTGGAGGCGGCGGATTGCTTGATGACGGCGCCGCGCGGCGCCAGATTGCCGCGCAAGACGGCGATCGTTCCGATCGGCTTCAACGGTTTCTCGACGGTGCGGATAATGGTCTGGCCCGGCTCATCGACGACATCGTCGATGATCTCGCCGATCGTTCTACCGTACACGGTCGGGGCGCTGGCGTCGATTTCGTGACGCACCGCCTTCAACAGAGCCGGAACGCCGCCGGCCTCATGGAATTGCTCCATATAATGCTGGCCGGAGGGCTGCAGGTCGACGAGCAGGGGAATGCTCCGGCCGAGCCGGTCGAGCTCGGCCATGTCGAGGCGCAGACCGAGGCGGCCGGTTATCGCGGCAAGATGCACGACGGCATTGGTCGAGCCGCCCATCGCCTGCAGTGCGACGAGGCCGTTGCGTATTGCCTGCGGCGTCAGGATATCGCGCACCGTCGGTGCAGCCTCATCCATGGCGAGACGCGCGGCGACACGGCCGGTCTCCTCGGCAAGGCGGACTCGTTCAGATTCGACGGCGGGTGCCGAACCGGCGCGGGGAAGGCAGAGACCCATGACTTCGGTGAGGTTCGCCATGGTGCTCGCCGTGCCCATCACCGTGCAGGTGCCGATCGAGCTGGCCAGCTTGTTGTTGACGTCGGCGATCTCGGCCTCGTCGATCTCTCCGGCGCGGAAGCGCCCCCAGAAACGGCGGCAATCCGTGCAGGCGCCAAGCCGTTCGCCCTTGTGGTGGCCGACGGCCATCGGGCCGGTCGGCAGGAAGATCGCCGGTATCTCGCTGCTGGCGGCCGCCATGATCTGGGCCGGCAGGGTCTTGTCGCAGCCGCCGATCAGGACGACGGCATCCATCGGCTGGGCGCGGATCATCTCTTCCGTTTCCATCGCCATCAAGTTGCGCAGATACATCGAGGTCGGCGAGGCAAAGCTCTCGTGGATCGAGATTGTCGGAAACACCATGGGCATCGCACCCGTCAGCATGACGCCGCGCTTGGTTGCCTCGATGAGTTGCGGCACATTGCCGTGACAGGGATTGAAATCACTGTAGGTGTTGGCGATGCCGACGATCGGACGGTCGAGCGCATCGTCCGAATAACCCATGGCCTTGATGAATGCCTTGCGCAGGAAAAGGGAGAATCCCTGATCGCCGTAACTCGTCAGCTTGCGACGAAGACCGTTCGACAAACCTGTTCCTCCCTCGCCAAATTGATCCATGGCCGTGGTATCAGCGTAGAGGGATACGGATGATTGTCAATAAATAAGATGGCGTCACTGTATCGTATTTTCGGATTTCGTCGGCGATCACCATAAATTACAATGGGAATCAGCGAAATTAGCACTTTTGTTCGACAATCAAACGATTGGCTTTTGCGATGAAGATGGATAGATTATTGATAAAATGAGATTGTATGCAGAGGAAGCGCCATGACGGGAACGAGACGACGGCGTATCGGCATTATCGGTGCCGGCTGGGTCAGCGCCTACCATCTGCCTGCATGGATGCGGCAATCGGAAAGAGCCGAGGTCGTGGCGCTTGCCGACCCGTCGCCGAGCGCCGTCGAAGCGCGGCTTGCCGCCTTCGATATCGCGCGCCACTATGCGAGCGCGCAGGCGATGCTGGATGCCGAACAGCTCGATGCCGTGGATATCTGCGCGCCACGGGAGTTCCATGCCGAACTGGTGCGGCTGGCGGCGGAAAAAGGCCTCGACATCATCTGTCAGAAGCCGCTCGCACCCTCCTACGGCGAGGCTGTCGACCTGCTGGCAGGTCTTTCAGGCAGGGGCAGGTTGATGATCCATGAGAACTGGCGGTTCCGCGCTTATTATCGGCGGCTGAAGGCGTGGCTCGACGAGGGACTTGCCGGCGAGATCCGCCAGGTGCAGTTCGAATTCCTGTCCAGCGGCATGATCGCGGATGCGGAAGGAAAAAGGCCGGCGCTGGTGCGCCAGCCCTTTTTCCGGACGCAGGAGCGATTGCTGGTTATGGAAGTCATGATCCATCATCTCGACACGCTGAGATATCTTCTGGGCGAGATGGAGGTGGTGAGTGCGCGGCTTGAGAGGAGCAATCGCGATATAGTCGCGGAGGATGTCGCAAGCGTCGTCCTGCGCCGGACGAGCGACGGTGTTCTCGTCACCATCAACGCCAATCTCGCCGTGCATGGCGCGCCGCCGGCGCCGCGTGATCACTTACGCATCTTCGGAACACGCGGCACGCTCGAACTTAATTGCAATCTGCTCTCGGCTGAGGGTGCGCGGCAGTGCCGGGAGAACTTCGATCCCGACGAGACCTACCAGGGTTCCTATGACGCGACCATTGCGCATTTCCTCGACAGCCTCGATGGAAAGGTGGCGATGGAGACATCGCCGGGCGATAACATCAAGACGCTTGCTCTGGTCGAGGATATCTATCGCTTGAGCCGGTTCGACCCGGAACGCAATCCACTGTAACATGGCTCGCCGTTAGAGCGCCGCGCGTCCAGGACGCTCTATCACTTTAGATTGGCGCATAATCCCTTTCCGAAAATCGAATCCGGTTTTCGGGGTTATGCTTCAGAGGAGATGACATTGCAGACGCTCAACGAAAGCCGCGAAGACGGCATCGAGCATGATGATCTAAGCATTGCCCGCGCGCTGGAGGAGGACATCATTTTCGGGCGGCTGGCGCCTGGAACCCGCCTGACCGAAGACACGCTCCTTGCCCGCTTTCACGTCACGCGCCATTTCGCCCGGCAGGCGATCGTGCAGCTCGAGACGATGGGTATCGTGGTTCGCGAGCGCAACAAGGGCGCGACCGTCCGCTCGCTGACGGCCCGCCAGGTCCAGGAAATCTACGACGTTCGGGAACTGCTGCAACGGCAGGCAGCGCTGTGGATAAAGCTGCCGGCGCCCGAGGCGTTGATCGAGGAACTGCTGGCGCTGCACGAGGAGCATGGCCGCCACATCGAATCCGGCTATCTCAGGGGTGTGCACGAGGCCAACGATAAATTCCACCTGACGCTCTTCGGCGCCTGCGGCAATTCGCATCTGGTGCAATCGATCGAGCTCTATATGCGGCTCAGCCTGCCGGTGCGTGCCAATTCGATGTCGAGCAAGGAATCGCTGCGTATCTCGCACGAACATCACCGGCTGATGATCGAGATGCTGCGCGGTGGGGATAACTGGGTTCTCGCCCAGCTCTGCGTCGACCATCTGCAGCCGAGCAAGAAACGCTATCTCGCCTATGTCAGTGACAACTGACGCGAACCGGCCGCTTGAAAGGGAGCGCAATCTTTCGATTGCGCTCCCTTCGCCTACCGGCTCACCAATCGAGGCGCAGGAGAGACACGCCTTGACGCGGTAGGGAGACTTTGAGGGCGATCTTGCCGTCGTCGACCTTGACCGACGCCTCGCCGTCGATCTCGGCGAGTTTTCCCGAGGCTTCCAGCCTGGCATAGTCTTCGCCGGCCGGATTCTGCGGCTTGCCCATCGCCTTCCAGACGCCGAAGGCGTTGGAATGCTCCTCGTCCATCCTGAAATGCTTGAGCGAGGCGGACTTGTCGCCCCAGCCGTCGAGATTGACCGTGATGTCGGCGGACGGCCCGGCTTCGTCATCGTCGTGGTAGTGCCAGAGGAGAATGGAAACACCCTTGTCGTCGCGGGTCGCCACGACGTTGACATCGGGCTTGCCGCGCACGCCATGGCTCATGATATCCTCGATATCGCGGCGATAATCGCTTTCCGATTCCAGCCATTCGCCGCCGAGCTTGCCGAGCATGCGGAAGCCGTTGAGAACAGCCTTGTCGACGCCGTTGGTGGCAAGATCGCGGAAGCCGTCGAAATAGGGCTGGTCGTCGAAGAGGAAAGCCCAGGTCACCGCGCCTTCGATATGGATGTTGGCGCGTCTCGCCAGTTCGTAAGTGCGAATCATGCTCTCGACGACATAGACGCCGTAGAGTGGGCCGTTGCGATAACCGTTCTGCGGATGGACGCGTGCAGAGCAGGCCGCACAGCCTTCCGGATCGGATTCGCCGATCACCACGGGCAGGTGTCGGAGTTCCGGAAACTCGTTGATGATGGCAAGGTTCGTCTCGATGTCGCGGAGCTGCTTGTGCAGGCCCATCCGGACGTGGCCCTCGTAGATCACCGGATTGCCCTTGGCATGGAAGGCGAGGAAATCGATCGGCGACTTATTGTCGACCGCGTGCTTGAGGAAGGCACGCAGGAAAGTCTGGGCCTTTTCGTTGGCAAAGGCGCCGCAGGTGTGCGGACCGCCGACACGGGCATTCGGCAAGGCACGCTTCAGGGCCTTGGCGCTGACATCATACATTTCGCAGAATTGCGGTATGGTGCCGGTCCAGTAGTGACCGTCCGGCTCGTTCCACACTTCCCATGGCCAGCTTGAAACGACGGCCTCGCCATATCTTTCGGCCAGATGGCGCGCCCATGCTTCGATCAGGTCAGCCCATTTCTTCAGATCCGTCGGCGGCGCCGTCCAACCGGTGGTGATCGTTGCGTATTTGTCGGCCGGCTCCCATTGGTGGCGATAGGGACCGTCGAAATCGGAGAGCGCCTCAGGCGTGAAACCGATCTGGATCAGCGGAATGTTGCCGGCTTCCACATAGGTGTCGAAGATCTTGTCGATGATCGTCCAATCATAGACCGGATTACCGTTCGCATCCTCGGTATAGGCATTGGTCGAACCCCATTTGAGCGCAGGCAGGCCGTCGCCGCTGGTCAGAAGATTGTGCGCACGGATGCGGGGTGGCTCGGGGCTCAGCTCGGTGAGTTCCTTGAGCAGCTTCCTGCCGTGCGGGGAGTAGGTGTAGTTCGGCTCGTCGTAACCGAACCAGTTCCACAAGGGTTCGTATTTGCCGGTTGGCCGGTTGGCGTGAACGGAGATTGTCACGTCATAGGGGCTGCTCATCCTGGTGTCCTCTTGAACGGTCATGCCAAAGCCTCCTCCCGAAAGCAGCCGACCTGTCTGGTGATGAAGTGCGGCCTCTTGGGAGGGCGCCGCGCTCGCTGCAAAAGCTAAGCCAAACGCTCACTTTGTCAATAATATAAAAAATCAGATCGGCACCGTTCGCCAAAAATGCCTGTAAATGCGCTATTTTTTATGACAGACAAAATTATCAGTTGCCGTTTCTCAAAAAATTGTCGATAACTGTGGCGTGAGTTCGCCCGCCGTCGAGGAGTGCATGTGTCCCTGCGGCACGCGCAGGCAGGGGTTCGCTGGACGCCATCGTCAATCGATTACGGGAAGCGCTCGCCGCGGCGAGTTGAGGAGGAGGAACATCCGATGAAGTTCCGTAAATATGCAGCCATTGCCTTATTGTCTCTCATGGCCCTTCCGGCATTTGCGCAGGATTTCATTGCCGGCATACCGCGCAATGAAACGCTGATCATCCAGGGTACGCCGCAGCAGAATGCCGACTGGTTCAACCTCTGGGCTCCGGGCGGCGGGGCGGCTGCAAATCTCAACGGCCTGCAGCAGCTGACCACCGATACGCTATGGTTCATCAATCCCGAAGGCGGCAAGGATGCCTGGCAGAATGCGCTGGCCAGCGAACCGCCGAGCTACAACGCCGATTTCACCGAGATGACGGTGAAGCTGCGCAAGGGCATCTTCTGGAGTGATGGCATCGAATTCACCAGCGACGACGTGGTCTATACCGTGCAGACGCAGATCGACCATCCCGGCATGGCCTGGAGCGCGCCCTTCACCGTCAATGTCGCGAGTATCGAAAATCCGGATCCACAGACGGTCGTCTTCCATCTAAAGAAGCCGAACTCGCGCTTCCATACGCTTTTCACCGTGCGCTGGAATGCCGCCTGGATCATGCCGAAACACGTCTTCGAGAAGGCCGCAGATCCGCTGTCCTTCAACAACAACCCGCCGGTTTCACTCGGGCCCTACCAGCTGCAGAGTTATGACAAGGGCGGCAACTGGACGATCTGGAAGCTGCGCGACGACTGGCAGCGCACGTCGATCGGCCTGGCTGCAGCACAGCCGCCCGAGGTCAAGTACGTCGTCTATCGCGCCGCCGGCAATCCGGAGGCCCGCGTCATCGAGCAACGCAACCACAATCTCGACGTCATCAACGACATGGCGCCCGAGGGCATGTTCTCGATCATGCGTGACAGCAAGAGCACGGCCTCCTGGCTGAAGGGCTTCCCTTTCGCGCATCCGGACCCGACGCTGCCTTCCGTTCTCTTCAATACGAAGAAGGCGCCCTTCGACAATAAGGACGTGCGCTGGGCTCTCGCTCTGCTGATCGACATCCGTGAAGTGGCGCTTGGCTCCTATCGCGGCGCGGCCAATATCGCCGCCCTTGCCACGCCGCCGACGGGTTCTGCCCCGGACGATTATTACGCACCGATGCAGGACTGGCTGACGAACTTCGAGCTCGACACCGGGTCCCGCAAGATCAAGCCTTACGATCCCAACATCTCGTCGCAGATCGCCAATATGGTGCGCAGCCAATGGGCCGATCAGATCCCGACCGATCCGGCCAAGCTGCAGCGAACCTTCGGCTTCGGCTGGTGGAAGAAGGACGTTGAGGCTGCGACCGAGCTGCTGCAGAAGGCAGGCTTCAAGAAGAGCGGCCGCCAGTGGATGAAGCCTGACGGCACGCCCTTTACGATCCGCCTGCAGGTGGAAGGCGATGCCATCCCGACGCTTGCCCGCGCCGGCACGGTGATCGCCCAGCAATGGACGCAAGCCGGCATCGCCACCAAGGTCGATGTCGCCGGCCCGACCAATGGCCAGCGCCTCAGCACCGGCGATTTCGAGACGGCGATCTACTGGAGCATCGAGACCTGGGGCGGTCATCCCGATCTCTCCTTCTTCCTCGACAGCTATCATTCGGAGTTCATCAAGCCGGTCGGGCAGATCCAGCCGCCGCGCAATCTGCAGCGCTGGCAGGATCCGCGTCTCGACCAGCTCATCGAGCGCAATCGGTCGATCGCCTTCGATTCGCCCGATGTCGCCAAACTCGGCCAAGACTTTCTGAAGCTTGCCGTCGAGGAAATGCCGATGATCCCGCTGATGGCCTACAACAAGTTCGCGCCGCTCGATACGACCTACTGGACCAACTATCCAAGCGCGGACAATCCGTATTCGGCCTCGGGTCCGAACTGGTCGAACATCCGCTACATGGTGGTCGGTCTGAAGGCCAATCCGGACGCGCCGAAGCCTTGATCGAGGCAATATCGAGGGAGCAGCCGGCCGCCGGCTGTTCCCGTTCTGCTATTGAAAGGTCGATGTCATGAACGGCTTTCTGATCTATGCGGCAAAACGCTTTCTGCAATTTCTCTTCGTGGTCTTCACCGGCATCACGCTGGCCTTCCTCATCGCGCATTTTTCGCCGGTCGATCCGATCGAGCAGACCGTGTCGCTGTTGACGAGCTTTGGCTCCACCGATCCGCAGGCCGTCGAGATCCTCCGCGAATCGCTGCGTGAACTCTACGGCACCGGTGGCCCGCTACTGGAGCAGTATTTCACCTTCTGGGGCCGCGTCCTGACCGGCGATTTCGGCCCATCGCTTTCCTCTTTCCCGACCCCTGTCATGACCGTTATCGGCCGGGCGCTGCCCTGGACGGTCGGGCTTCTGACGCTCGCAACGATCATCTCCTGGATCATCGGCAATTTTCTCGGCGCCCTTGCCGGTTATTTCCACAGCAGCAAGCTGCTGAAGGTCGCCGGTATCGTCATCATGGCGCTGCAGCCGATCCCGACCTACATCATCGGCCTCAGCCTGGTGATCCTCTTCGGTTTCATCTGGCCGATCCTGCCGATCAGCGACGGCGCGCAGGTCAATCTCGCGCCTGCCTTCAACTTGGCCTTCATCAGCTCGGTGATCGAGCACGGCATCCTGCCGGCCCTGACCCTCGTGCTTGTCGGCATCGGCGGCTGGTTCATCTCCATGCGCTCGCTGGTTTCCAACATCGTCACCGACGATCACGTCGTCTATGCCGAACTTGGTGGCGTGCGCTCGCGCAGCATCTTTTCGCAATATGTGGCGCGCAACGCCATGCTGCCGCAGGTCACCGGCCTGGCACTCAGTCTCGGCAATGTCTTCGGCGGCGCCGTCATCGTCGAGTTCGTCTTCAACTATCCCGGGATCGGCAAGCTTCTGATTTCCGGCATTTATTCCGGCGATTACAGCCTCGTGCTCGGTGTCACCACAATCGCCATCATCGCGGTTGCCGCCGCGGTCTTCGTGATCGACATCATCTATCCGCTGATCGATCCACGTGTGAAACTGGGGTAATCCGTGATGTTCAAAGTCCTCAGAGACCTGCTGCGCTACAACAAGGAGTTCCTGCTCGGTACCATCCTGATCTCTATCATCCTGGCGCTGATCGCGGCATCGTTCTTCTCGCCCTATGACGAGAATGCCATCTATGTCGTCGCGCCCGACATGCCGCCTTCGGCCGAATTCTGGCTCGGCACCACCTCGCGTGGCCAGGAGGTTTTCTGGCAGATCGCCGCCTCGATGCGCAATACGCTGGTCTTCGGCATCATCGTCGCCTTCGTCAGCCGCATCATCGCCATCGCCGTCGGACTGATCTCCGGCTATATCGGTGGGCGAACCGACCAGATCATCATGGCGGTCAACGATACGCTCGGCGCACTGCCGAATATTCCGATCCTGCTGCTTCTGGTCTTCGTGCTTCGCGACCAGATGACGTGGTTCATGCTGGCGATCACCGCGGCGCTGCTCGGATGGACGCATGACAGCCGCCTGATCCGTTCCGTCGCACTGTCTCTCCGCCACCGGGAATTTACCCGGCACGCGGTCTTCTCGGGCATGCGGACACGACAGATCCTCATCCGCGAGCATCTGCCCTATGTCATGCCGATCGTCTTCTTCACGACTATGAACAATCTGATCTGGGCGATCGGCCTCGAGGTGACGCTCTCGGTGCTTGGATTTTCCGACATCAACCGGCCGACGATCGGCGGCATGATCTACTGGGCCAATGCGCATTCCGCAATGGTATCGGGCGTATGGTGGTGGGTCGCCTTTCCGATGCTCTTCGTCGTCATCCTGTTCCTCGGCCTGTTCATGCTCGCCATGTCGGTGAACGAATATATCGACCCGCGCTCGCGCCTGGCCCGCATGGGAGCTTGAGGAGATGCAGAACCTGATGAGGACGCAGCCTTTGACCCTTGCCGAAAACGCCACGGACGCGCTGACGATCGACGGGCTGAAATGCTATTACGTCAATGATTATTTCGGCGTACGGCGGGAGATCCGCGCAGTCGACGATATCAGCCTGACCATCCGCAGGAACGAGATCTACGGCATTGCCGGCGAATCCTCGAGTGGCAAGACATCACTGATCAAGACGCTTGCCGGCGCCATCCGGCCGCCGATGCGCGTCGTCGGCGGGACGGTGAAATTCAATTTTGCCGACGGGCCGATCGATGTCTATGCTGAACCGAGCAAGATGAAGGCGGCACGCTGGCGCCACCTTTCCTATATCATGCAAGGCTCGATGAACGTGCTGAACCCGGTCAGGAGGGTCAAACACGCCTTCACCGATTTCGCCTCCCGCCACATGAACCTCGATCCAGATGCCTTCCGCGCGCGCGTCGAGGCGCATCTTGCCCGCCTGCATCTCGATCCGCATGTGCTCGAGGCCTTTCCACACCAGCTTTCGGGCGGCATGCGCCAGCGCCTGACGATTGCTCTCGCCACTGTCTGCGAGCCGGAATTCATCATCGCCGACGAGCCGACGACGGCGCTTGACGTGCTCGTCCAGCAGGACGTGCTGGCGCTGATCAAGGAAGTGCAGATGCGCTTGCAGTCCTCGGTCATCTTCGTGACCCACGACATGTCGGTGCATGCCGCCATCACCGACCGGCTGGCCATCATGTATGCGGGACGGCTGGCGGAGGAGGGGCCGACGCAGGCGATCTTCGACAATCCCCAGCATCCCTATACCGTTCACCTGATCGGCAGCCTGCCGCGCATCGGCGATGTCTCGACGCGAAAGAGCCTCAGGGGCAAGCCGCCGGCACTCTCGGATCCGCCCTCGGGATGCCGGTTCCATCCGCGTTGTCCGATCGCGATCGACAAATGCGCACGTGAGGTGCCGGCCATGCTGCCGAGCGCGACCGGAGGGCGGGTCGCGTGCTTCCGTGCCGGGGAGTACCAGATTCAATGAGCAGCCATTTCCTTCTCGAACTCGACCACGTCACCAAGCTCTTTCCGATCGGCGGTTTCTTCTCGCGCGAGAAGATGAAGGCGGTCGACGAGGTCAGCTTTGCCCTCACCGCCGACAAGCCCGAGATCTTCACGATCGTCGGCGAATCCGGCTCCGGCAAGTCGACGCTGGCAAAGATGATTCTCGGCAACGAAAAGGCCGATCGGGGCAGCATCCGCTTCGACGGTACGGATGTGAAGGCGGTGCGCTCCCGTAGGGATCGTGAGGCTTTCATGGCCAAGGTTCAGCCGGTCTTTCAAAATCCGTTCGAGGCCTTCAATCCGCTGACCCGGATCGACGAGTATCTGCTGGCCACCGCCCATCGCTTCAAGGGCGCGAAGAGCCGCGCCGAGAAAGAGGCGCTTGCCGACGTTGCCCTTCAACGTGTCGGCCTGTCGATGGCGGAGATAAAAGGTCGTTTCTCGCATGAGCTTTCAGGCGGCCAATTGCAGCGCATTGCCGTCGCCCGCGCCCTGATACCCGAGCCGAAGCTGATCGTGGCGGACGAGCCGGTCTCGATGGTCGACGCATCGCTGCGCATGTCGATCGTCAATCTCTTTCGGGATCTGCGCGACGCGCTCAACGTCTCGATCGTCTACATCACCCATGACCTTGCGACCGCCTACTACATTTCCGACCGCGTGGTGATCATGCGCAAGGGCGTGGTGGTGGAGAGCGGCGATGCCAGGGATGTGCTGGAACATCCGAAACACGCCTACTCTATCGCCTTGAAGAACGCGGTCCTGCCGCCCAATCCTCGCGAGGCGTCGGCGATCATTCGCCTGCGGCAGCGCAATGGCAAGGCAAATGAAGCCTATTCCGGCGATGGCGACCGCCTTGCCAGGTGAAGCTCAATTTCTGAGCTTCACTCTTTAAATCGCTGCGGCGACCCGCAGTGCGTGGCTCCGTCTTTGCAGTTTCAATTCCATCGATTTGCGGGCATGGTCTCGCGCGATGAGCACAGATTCGTCCGATCTCTTTGGCGCGCTTTTCGAGGCGCCGCCCGCGAACCGAACGGTTCCGGTGCTGGTGCCGATGCCGGCGCCCAAACCCTATTCCTATTCGGTGCCGGATGGCATGGCGGTCGAGCCCGGCTCGGTCGTGCAGGTGCCGCTCGGGCCGCGGCAGGTGATCGGCGTCGTCTGGGACGGCGGCGAAGACGGCGTCGATCCGAAGAAGCTTCGGCCGATCAGCCATGTCTTCGACTGCCCGCCGCTTTCCAGGGAGATGCGGGATTTCATCGATTGGGTGGCGACCTATACACTCTCGCCGCCCGGGCTCGTCGCCCGCATGGCGCTGAGGGCGCCGAACGCCTTCGAGCCGGAACCGATGGTGGAGGGGTTGAAGCTCGTCGGCGGCGAACCGGAACGGATGACGCCGGCGCGCGCCCGGGTGCTCGATACCGCCTCCGACGGCTTTTCCTGGACACGGAGCGGTCTTGCGCATGCGGCGGGCGTCTCGACGAGCGTCGTCGACGGACTGATCACGCTCGGCATTTTTGAGGCGATATTCCTGCCGCCGCCGCCGGTTGTGGCGATGCCCGATCCGGATTTTGCCGCCGCACGTCTCGAAGGGCCGCAGAAGGAGGCAGCCGAAGAGATCGTTACCGACGTCCGCAAGGGCGAATTTTCGGTGTCACTGATCGACGGGGTGACCGGCTCCGGCAAGACCGAGGTTTATTTCGAGGCGATTGCCGAGACGCTGAAACGTGGCAAGCAGGTGCTGATCCTGCTGCCGGAGATCGCGCTGACGGCCAGTTTCATGGAGCGCTTCCAGGACCGCTTCGGGGCAAAGCCGGCCGAATGGCATTCCGATCTTGCGCCGCGCATGCGCGAAAAGGTCTGGCGCCAGGCGGTGACCGGCGAAGTGCGGGTGGTGGCGGGCGCGCGCTCGGCACTCTTCCTGCCCTTCGAGGATCTTGGCCTGATCATCGTCGACGAGGAGCACGATCCCGCTTACAAGCAGGAGGATCGCGTCTTTTACAATGCTCGCGACATGGCTGTCGTGCGCGGCCGAATCGGCGATTTCCCCGTCATCCTGGTGTCGGCGACGCCGTCGGTCGAAAGCCAGGTCAACGGGCAGAGCGGACGCTACAGCACCGTCCACCTGCCGACGCGTTTCGGCGATGCGGCGATGCCGGATCTGCATCTGGTCGATATGCGCAGGCACGCGCCGGAGCGGGGCGGCTTCCTGTCGCCGGTGCTGATCCGGGCGATCGGCAAGACAATGGAGAAGCGCGAACAGGCGCTGCTGTTTCTCAACCGGCGCGGTTATGCGCCGCTGACGCTCTGCCGGGTCTGCGGCCATCGATTCCAATGCCCGCAATGTTCGAGCTGGCTGGTGGAGCATCGTTTCCGCAAGCAGCTGCAATGCCACCAATGCGGCCATGCCGAGCGCACGCCGGAGGCCTGCCCGGAATGCGGCACGCTCGACCATCTCGTTGCCTGCGGGCCAGGCGTCGAGCGCATCGCCGAAGAGGTGGAACGGCATTTCCCGGAGGCGCGAACGATCGTTCTCTCCTCGGATATTATGGGTGGGGTGAAGCGGCTGCGGCTGGAGTTGGAAGCGATCGCCAAGGGCGAGGCGGATATCGTCATCGGCACCCAGCTTGTCGCCAAGGGGCATAATTTTCCGCTGATGACGCTGGTCGGCATCGTCGATGCCGATCTCGGCCTTGCCAATGGCGACCCCCGCGCGGCCGAGCGCACCTTCCAGCTTTTGTCGCAGGTGACCGGCCGGGCCGGACGCACCGGACTGAAGAGCCATGGGCTGCTGCAGACCTATCAGCCGCAGCATCCTGTCATGCAGGCGATCGTATCAGGTGATTCCGACGCCTTCTACGAGCGCGAGATCAGCGAACGCGAACGCGCCGTGCTGCCGCCCTTCGGCAGGCTTGCGTCGATCATCGTTTCGGCCGAAACCCGCCAAGATGCTGAAAACCATGCGCGCGGCATGCGCAACGCCGCACCGCAGGTGTCGGGTATCTCGGTGCTAGGCCCGGCCGAAGCGCCGCTCGCGCTGGTACGCGGCCGTCATCGCTTCCGCCTCCTGGTGCACGGCCGGCGGAACTCGGACATGCAGGGGTTCCTGCGGGCGATGCTGTCGCAGTCACCCAAGGAGCGCGGATCGGTGCAGGTGCAGCTGGATATCGATCCGCAGAGTTTTCTCTAGACGCCATTTCCTCCTTTTTCGGCCCATGCCATAAAACACTGATTCATCCGGGTGATTTGGGGCTGACGCATGGAGTTTTATTTTCCGACCGAGCTTGGCGAGCAGCTTGCTTTTTGCTCTGCCGCTTTCACGGCGCTTGCCGGCTTCATCATGATGTTCGCGCCGGGGCAGACTTTCCGTCTTCTCGGTCTGCAGGCGCAGGAGGGGCGGCCGGAAGGTTTCGGCGAGGGACGCTCGATGGGCGGTTTCTATCTCGGTTTCGGCCTGTCGGCGATCCTGCTCGCCCAGGACTGGATCTACATGGCGCTCGGCGCCTCTTTCGCGATGGCTGCCTTTGCCCGTATCATCTCGATCCTGTCCGATAAGGGGAGTAATCTCGTCAACTATTTACTCCTGGTTGTGCAGATTGCTTTGGCCGCGCTACCGCTGCTCTACGTTTTCGGCTTCATCCAGACGTGACTCTCTCTGCCGGCAGACGGCATTTCTGGCCTCCTTCCAGGCCATTGCGCAATTTTGCGAACAGAAAATCATATGAAAGGCATATTCGGGCGTTACGCGTGTTGCGAGTCCGTACATCCTATGTTAGACGGACCCCGAATTTCGGAAGAAGCAAGAGGCTTCTCTTGTGATTTCTGGGGGAAATCAAAACGAATTCAAGATCATAGGTTCGGCGCCCGCCGAGAGCCGGATTTTGGGTTGAAATCAGGGAAATTTGTGCCAGTGGCAGACACGTCCCAGCTTACTTCTGGTGTTGCCGAGCGCTATGCCTCGTCGCTTTTCGAACTGGCGCTCGAGCAGGGCGCCGTCGACAGCGTAACCGCCGATCTTGACCATTTCCAGACGATGCTGGATGAGAGCGCCGACCTGAAGCGTTTCGTCGCAAGCCCGGTTTTCTCCGCCGAAGACCAGTTGAAGGCGATCGTCGCCATCAGCGAGAAGGCCGGCATCAGCGGTTTCTTCGCCAATTTTCTGAAGGTCGTGGCGCGCAACCGCCGCCTGTTTGCCCTGCCGGGCATGATCAAGGCCTTCCGCATCATCGCCGCGAACCATCGCGGTGAAATTTCCGCCGAGGTCACCTCGGCGCATGCGCTTTCGCAAGCGCAGGAAACCGAATTGAAGGTGGCACTCAAGAGCGTTACCGGCAAAGACGTGACGATTGCCGTCACGGTTGATCCGTCAATTCTTGGTGGTCTGATCGTGAAGGTCGGGTCCCGTCAGATTGATACGTCTCTTCGTACCAAACTCTCTACCCTTAAGCTCGCATTGAAAGAGGTTGGCTGATGGATATCCGCGCCGCGGAAATTTCCGCAATTCTCAAAGACCAGATCAAAAATTTCGGCAAAGAGGCAGAAGTCTCGGAAGTCGGCCAGGTTCTCTCCGTCGGTGACGGTATCGCTCGTGTCTATGGTCTGGACAATGTCCAGGCCGGTGAAATGGTCGAGTTCCCGGGCGGCGTCCGTGGCATGGCGCTGAACCTCGAATCCGACAATGTCGGCGTCGTCATCTTCGGCGCTGACCGTGACATCAAGGAAGGCGACACCGTCAAGCGGACCGGCGCCATCGTCGACGTTCCGGTCGGACCTGAATTGCTCGGCCGCGTCGTCGACGCGCTCGGCAATCCGATCGACGGCAAAGGCCCGATCAATGCGACGCGCCGCTCGCGCGTCGACATCAAGGCTCCCGGGATCATCCCCCGCAAGTCGGTTCATGAACCGATGTCGACTGGCCTCAAGGCCATCGATGCGCTGATCCCGGTCGGCCGCGGCCAGCGCGAACTCGTCATCGGCGACCGCCAGACCGGCAAGACCGCGATCCTTCTCGATGCCTTCCTCAACCAGAAGGCCATTCACGACAACGGTCCGGAAGGTGAGAAGCTTTACTGCGTCTACGTCGCCATCGGCCAGAAGCGTTCGACTGTCGCGCAGTTCGTCAAGGTGCTCGAAGAGCGCGGCGCTCTGAAATATTCGATCATCGTTGCCGCCACCGCTTCCGATCCGGCGCCGATGCAGTTCCTGGCTCCGTTTGCCGGCTGCACCATGGGCGAATATTTCCGTGATAACGGCATGCATGCGCTGATCGGTTACGACGATCTGTCCAAGCAGGCCGTATCCTACCGTCAGATGTCGCTTCTGCTGCGCCGCCCGCCGGGTCGCGAAGCCTATCCGGGCGACGTTTTCTACCTGCATTCGCGCCTGCTCGAGCGCGCTGCGAAGATGAATGACGACATGGGCGCCGGTTCGCTGACCGCTCTGCCGGTTATCGAGACGCAGGGTAACGACGTTTCGGCCTTCATTCCGACCAATGTGATTTCGATCACCGACGGCCAGATCTTCCTTGAAACCGATCTTTTCTATCAGGGTATCCGTCCTGCCGTGAACGTTGGTCTGTCGGTTTCCCGCGTTGGTTCGGCGGCGCAGATCAAGGCGATGAAACAGGTTGCCGGCTCGATCAAGGGCGAACTCGCGCAGTATCGCGAAATGGCTGCCTTCGCCCAGTTCGGTTCGGACCTCGACGCTGCGACGCAGCGCCTGCTGAACCGTGGCGCACGCCTGACCGAACTCCTGAAGCAGTCGCAGTTCTCGCCGCTGAAGACGGAGGAACAGGTCGCGGTGATCTTCGCGGGCGTCAACGGCTATCTCGACAAGCTGCCGGTTGCTTCGGTCAGCAAGTTCGAGCAGGGTCTCCTCTCATATCTGCGTTCGGAAGGCACCGCCATCCTCGACGCGATCCGCACGGAAAAGGCAATCAGCGATGATACCAGGGGCAAGCTTACCGCTGCCCTCGATAGCTTCGCAAAGTCTTTCTCGTAATCGGGCCCTAAGTTAGGACGGATCACGGATGCCTTCACTTAAGGATCTGAAAAACCGGATCGCCTCCGTCAAGGCGACGCAGAAGATCACCAAGGCGATGAAAATGGTCGCCGCGGCGAAGCTTCGGCGTGCGCAGGAGGCGGCCGAGGCCGCCCGGCCTTATTCGCAGCGCATGGGTGCGGTTCTGGCGAACATCGCCAAGGCCGTCACCGATGCGGATGGCGCGCCGACACTGATGACCGGTACCGGCAAGGACCAGGTTCACCTGCTGGTGGTCTGCACAGCCGAACGCGGTCTTTGCGGTGGCTTCAATTCGCAAATCGCACGCTTTGCGCGCGAGCATGTCCGCAAGCTGCTTGCCGAGGGCAAGACGGTGAAGATCTTTACCGTCGGCAAGAAGGGTTATGACATCCTTCGCCGCGAATATGCTTCTCTGATCATCGAGCGCAAGGAATTGCGCGACGTCAAGCGAATCGGTTTCGAGAATGCGGACCAGATCGGCAAGCGCGTCATCCAGATGTACGAGGCTGGTGAATTTGACGTCTGCACGCTGTTCTATTCCGAATTCAAGTCGGTGATCAGCCAGATTCCAACAGCGCAGCAGCTCATCCCGGCTTCGACGGGCGGAGTACAGAGCGAAGATGCCGCGCATGCAGGCGCCGTCTACGAATATGAGCCGGATCCGGCATCGATCCTCGAAGATCTGATCCCGCGCAATATCTCGGTCCAGGTCTTCCGTGCGCTCCTCGAGAACGTTGCCGGCGAGATGGGTGCGAAGATGAGCGCGATGGATAATGCGACGCGTAACGCCGGTGAGATGATCAACAAACTGACGCTGAGCTACAACCGCCAGCGTCAGGCGCAGATCACCAAGGAACTCATTGAAATCATTTCGGGCGCGGAAGCGCTCTGAGGTTAGGAAAAGAGGGTCAGAAAATGGCTGAGGCAGCTACCCCCAAGACAGGCTCTGTCGGCAGAGTCACACAGGTTATCGGCGCCGTCGTCGACGTTGCTTTCGAAGGCGAACTGCCGAAGATCCTGAACGCGCTGGAAACCAGCAACAACGGCAATCGCCTCGTTCTCGAAATTGCGCAGCACCTTGGCGAAAACGTCGTTCGTACCATCGCGATGGATTCGACCGACGGTCTCGTGCGCGGCCAGGAAGTCACCGACACGGGCTCTCCGATCATGGTTCCCGTCGGCAATGAGACGCTCGGCCGCATCATGAACGTCATCGGTGAGCCGGTCGACGAAGCAGGTCCGCTGGTTACCGCCCACAAGCGCTCCATCCACCAGGATGCGCCGACCTATGTCGAGCAGTCGACAGAAGCGCAGATCCTCGTCACCGGCATCAAGGTCGTCGACCTTCTCGCCCCGTATGCACGCGGCGGCAAGATCGGCCTCTTCGGTGGCGCCGGCGTCGGCAAGACCGTCTTGATCATGGAACTGATCAACAACGTCGCCAAGGCGCATGGTGGTTACTCGGTTTTTGCGGGCGTCGGTGAACGCACCCGCGAAGGCAACGACCTTTACCATGAAATGATCGAATCGAACGTCAACAAGCACGGTGGTGGCGAAGGCTCGAAGGCTGCGCTGGTTTACGGCCAGATGAACGAGCCGCCGGGTGCGCGCGCGCGCGTTGCTCTGACCGGCCTGACGGTCGCCGAACACTTCCGTGACCAGGGCCAGGACGTGTTGTTCTTCGTCGACAACATCTTTCGCTTCACGCAGGCAGGTTCCGAAGTGTCGGCTCTGCTCGGCCGCATCCCGTCGGCCGTCGGCTATCAGCCGACGCTCGCAACCGACATGGGCCAGATGCAGGAGCGCATCACGACGACAACCACCGGCTCGATCACCTCGGTCCAGGCCATTTACGTTCCGGCCGACGACTTGACTGACCCGGCGCCGGCAACTTCGTTCGCTCACTTGGACGCAACGACGGTTCTGTCGCGCTCGATCGCTGAAAAGGGTATCTACCCGGCCGTCGATCCGCTCGACTCCACGTCGCGCATGCTCGACCCGTTGGTCGTCGGCGAAGAGCATTACGAAGTCGCCCGTAAGGTCCAGTCGACGCTGCAGCGTTACAAGGCCCTCCAGGACATCATTGCGATCCTTGGCATGGATGAACTGTCCGAAGAAGACAAGGTTGCCGTCGCCCGCGCCCGCAAGATCGAGCGCTTCCTGTCGCAGCCGTTCTTCGTCGCCGAAGTTTTCACCGGATCGCCGGGCAAACTGGTTGCTCTTGAAGACACGATCAAGGGCTTCAAGGGCCTCGTCAACGGCGAATATGATCACTTGCCGGAGGCTGCCTTCTACATGGTCGGCTCTATGGACGAAGCTGTCGAGAAGGCCAAGAAGCTCGTAGCTGCTTGATGAGCGACGCGCTAGACGAAATATTCTGCTGCGACTCCCTGAGGGGGGTCGTGGCGGATCTTCCGGAACCAGCTGCTCCCACCGTCTATCGCGCCGATAATGGTGTGCTGATGATGGTGGTAGGTCTTGTCCAGAGCGAGGAAGGCCTCGGCTATCTCGATCAAGCGATACTGCACTGCCCGTTCTGCGGGACAAAATTGCAAGATGCAAAAGCCATAGCCGAGAAGGTAAGTCACTGATGGCTGACAATTTCAACTTTGAGCTCGTTTCACCGGAGCGCCTGCTGCTGTCGGAGATGGTGACTGAGGTCGTCATTCCTGCGACCGAAGGCGAAATGACGGTCATGGCAAACCATGCTCCGACGATGACGACGATCAAGCCTGGTGTCGTAAGCGTGCGTTTCGCCTCCGGTAAGAAACAGGACTATGTGGTGTTCGGCGGTTTTGCTGATATCCTGCCGACCGGCTGTACATTGCTTGCTGAATCTGCAGTTCCGGTCGAAGAACTCCAAAAGGACGAGCTGACCCGCCGCATCGAGGCCGCCCGTAGGGAACTCGAACATGCCGAATTGCACGAGCATAAGTCGAAGCTCGAGCACTTCATCATGGAAATGACGCATCTGAGCGGTATCGTTCAACAGGACTGATCGCAATCGACTATGACGATGAAAGGCGGCTGTAACAGCCGCCTTTTTTGTGTCCGTTCCATCTCTTAGGGGGCGGAAGACAGCGCCACTGGTGGCTTGAAATGAACAAGCGGTGGATATCGCCGCTTTTGCAACGCGCAAAGTTCATCTCAGAAGCCTGTACCGCCGCGCAGCTCGATGACGACCGTCCTGAGCAGTATCTTCAGGTCGAGCAGCAGGCTGAAATTCCTGACATAATAGATATCGCAAGCGATGCGGGCGCGGGCTTGCAGCGATCGCGCCGTCGGGCCCCGCCAACCGCGTGTCTGCGCAAGACCGGTGATGCCGGGGCGCATGATGTGGCGTTGATGGTAGTCCGGCACCAGTTCTTCGTAGAGCTTGCCGGCTGCCCGCATGTTGATGGCGTGGCAGCGCGGGCCGACCAGCGACATCTCGCCCCTGAGGACGTTGAAAAGCTGCGGCAGCTCGTCGATATTGGTCTTGCGGAGCACCGCGCCGATGCTTGTCACCCGGCTGTCGCCCTTGACGGTCTGTTGAACGCCGCTCGGATCACAAGCTTCGGCGCGCATCGACCGGAACTTGAAGACCGTGATCTTCCGGCCGTTCAGCCCCCAGCGGATCTGGCGGAAAAACACCGGACCGCCATCGTCGAGTTTGATGAAAAGAGCGATGGCCAGAAAAAGCGGCGCCAGCACGAGAAGGGCGCTGACTGAGGCGACGATGTCGATCAACCGCTTCATGGCCAGCCGCAACGCCATTTTTCTTTCTACAGGGGAAAAGCTATCCGGCTGGCGAATGTTGGAGTTCGCTATAACCAGGGTCTTGGTTTTGTCCTGACGCTGAGACGGATCGAAGCGTGAATTCGTCTTCGAAGTAAAAGCATTCATTACGCAAGGTCCACAAGTTTAGATGCGATACTGAACAGCAGTGAGACAGATACATGGTCACGTATCGTTTGTCATCGGTATAAATATGAATTTGATAACCCTAAAGACGCCAAAAATGGGAGTATTTCGCGTTAACCTTAATGCCTGTAGTTGCACCTATGGCGAATTTATACTTTGAAAGGAGTAGCCCGATTGGGTAGGCGAGATGTCAGCCGGTTGCCGAGATCGATCGCCGGTTTTTCCAGCAGGAAGTAGCTGAGGCTCGCGACCAGAAGGATGAGCGCCGCCGCCAGCCCGCAAGATTGCAGCCAGCCGGCGACGACATTTTCCGAGGAAAAGCCAAACGAGCCCGGGTCGAGTCTCTGGATCAATATCAGGATGATCTCCTGCCAGATATAGATGCCGAAGGAGATCTTTGCGATGTAGCGGACAGGAGCGTTGTCGAACAGCCTTCCCAGGTGTTGCGAATGGCTGAGCGAAACGAGCGCCGTTGCGACCGCCAGCGGAAAGACCGGAAAACCGTAGGGGATTTCGAGCCAGCCGTAAGCCTCGTCGGAGCCGCCGGGCGATATGACGAGGCGGTAGCCGGCAACGGCGATGGCCAGGAGCGATACAACATCGAACCAGGAGGCGCGCCTTGTTGGGAGCATGACCTCGACGCCCGCGGCAAGCGCGCCGAGCGCGAAGACGGCAAAGAAGCCGATCGGATTATATCTCGGCATCCACTCCTTCGCGCCGCCCTGCAGGCCGTACTGCCAGCCGCGTCCGATGTCGTCGAGCGGAAAGAAGGCCAGAATCAGCACATGGGCGAGAAGTACGGCTGCGATGACGCAAAGCCAGGCGAAGCGGGCAAGCAACGGGCGCCGCCTCAGGGGGGGCAAACGAAATAGCAGGAGAAAGCAGATCGGCAGGAGCACATAGCTGGTGACCTCGAAGGCAATCGACCAGAGCGGCCCGTCGGCTTCGACAGGAAACAAGGTACGCCAATGCCACTGGCTCATGAACAGCAGCCCGGAGACGTAGCGGAGCACAATCTCCGGCGTCAGCGGCAGGGCAAGCAGCGTCAGGCTGAGAGCGAAGCCGATGGTGGCGGCGAACCAGAAGCCCGGAGCGATGCGCGCCGCCCTGCGGATCGCGTAATGGCGGAGGCTCGGCATGGCGCTACCGGCGTCGAGCGCGCGCCAGAAGGGATGGGCAAGAAGAAAGCCGCTGAGCACGAAGAAGATGGCGACGCCGAAATTGCCGAAGCGGAGGATATGTGCGGTCGGTCCGAGTTCGTCAGGGATTCTGCGCATATCCAGCCGCAGCGCGAAGTGGTGGGCGAGCACCAGCAGACAGGCCGTCGCGCGCAGAAAGTCCGCTCCGGCCAGTCTCTCCTGTTGTCGCATCCTGCCTCCCCACCTTGCCCAGAGCATGATGCCGAAAAGTGTGAGCGGTGCTCGGACGACATCATGCACCACTTCCTTGATTTAGATACGGATTCAGCTCTTAGGCCGGAGCGGCCCAAGAGCTGAATCCGTATCTGAGATTTTGCAGCGGAAAGCCGCGACGGGCAAGGCAGGGGGTGGGCTCAGTCGAGAAGTTCGTTGGTATAATAGGTGGAAAAGTCCGGCTTCTCCTTGAGTGCGGCGCCATTCGCATCGACCAGAATGCCATTCTCCATCAGGAAGCCGCCGAGGCCCTCGGCCTTTGCCGGGTCGAGCTTACCGATCACGCCGGCCTCGGATTTCAGGAAGTGCCCCTCGATCAATGCCTTTTGAGAAGCCTTTACCAGTTCCGTGTTCATCAGTGCGCCGTTGCTTCCAGAGATCAGCAGCTCGCAGGCTTCGTCGGGATGGTCGACGGAGTAGGCATAACCCTTTCGTGTCGCCTGGATGAAGGCGCGGGCGTGTTCCCGACTTGCGGAGAGATAGGCGTCGCTTGAGACGATGACCGTCGTCTGCTCGTCGGGAATGCCATAATCGGAATAGTGGAAGCGGCCGATCTTCCGGTTTTCCAGTTCGGCGGCGATGCCTTCCCAGGTGTAGATCTCCAGCGTGAAATCGATCGAGCCATTGTCCAGCGCCTCGTAAGCGGAGGTGCCGAGGGTGACGGTCTTGACGTCGCCTTTGCCGCCGTCATTGCGGATCATCGCGGAGATCAGCGCGCTCTCCCAGGTGCCGCCAAAGCCGCCATAGGTCTTGCCGTCGAGGTCTTTCGGGCTCTTGATGTCGTCGCGTCCGCCCTTGAAGATCAGGCGTGCGGTTTCCGTCTGGACGACGCCGTAGACCATCTTCACGTCACCGCCGCCAGCGCGCTGCGTGAGGGTCTCGATCTCGCTGCTGATGCCGAAATCGGCAACGCCGTTGGACACCAGCGTTCCGGCGCTGGTGTCGGTGAAGGGAAGAATCTCGACATCGAGCCCGGCATCGGCATAGAAGCCCTTCGCCTTGGCGACATAGATGCCGATATGGTTGGTGTTGGGTGTCCAGTCGAGCGCGATGCGAACCTTTGCGGGCGCCGATTGGGCGAGGGCGGTACGACCGGCGAGGCTTGCCGCGATGGCGGCGAAGATCGTCTGGCGACGGGTGAGAAGCAGCATGGTGACCTCCTCAGGTCTCTAGAGCATGATGCCGAAAAGTGTGAGCGGTTTTCGGACGACATCATGCTCTAACTCTTTAAATCAGAACAGGATTCAGATTTGAGGCCGACCGGCCTAAAATCATCCTGTTCTAGCGGATGAAGCAGGGTTTGCAGGATTTCGGTTTCGATCGCCTGGGCCGCCGGCGAGCCGAGATCGGCAATGCTTCTCGGGCGGGGCAGGGGAACGCGGAATTCGCGGATGATACGCGCCGGACGGGCCGAAAGCACGTAGATACGGTCGGAGAGGAACACGGCCTCGCGAACATCGTGGGTGATCAGCAGCGCCGTCCAACGGTGTTCGGTCCACATGCCCTGCAGCCATTCCTGGATCTGCGTGCGCGTCAGCGCGTCCAGCGCGCCGAAAGGCTCGTCGAGCAGCAGCATGTCCTGGGTCTGGACGACGGTGCGCAGCAGCGCGGCGCGCTGGCGCATGCCACCTGACAGTTCGGAGGGATAGTGGTGTTCGAAGCCGGCAAGGCCGAAGCTCTCGAGCAGCGGCGCGACGGCGGCGCGGGCCGCGCGGCGGCTCATGCCTTTCACCTCGAGACCGAGTGCCGCATTGTCGATGATCCGGCGCCAGGGCATCAGCGCATCGCGTTGCGGCATGAAGGCGAAGGAATGCGGCGCCTGTTCCAGCGGCACGCCCTTAAAAAGCATGGTGCCGGCATCGGGGCGCAGTGCCTGGGTCAGCAGTCGCAGCACCGTCGATTTTCCGGAGCCGGAGGGGCCGACGATCGAAACGAACTCGCCGTCTGCGACGGCGAGCGAAATATCGCCCAGCACCTTCATGCCGTCGAAGGACTTCGAGATATTGTGCAGTTCAACCATTGCATCGCTCATCGGCGCCGCTCCGCGGTTGGCTGCCAGGGCATGACGAGGCGCTGGATCAATAGCGTCGCTCCGAAGAGGCAGAGTGTCAGGACGGCGCTGATGACGACGGCGGCGAGCACGAGATCGGGACGGAAATTGTTCTTGGCGTTGAGGATATAGATGCCGAGGCCGCGGGCGGCGCCGGCATATTCGGCAAAGATCGCGCCGACGACGGCATAGGTGATCGAGATCCGCAGGCCGGCGAAGAAATAGGGCAGCGAGGAGGGAAGCCGTGCCAGGCGGAAAATGCGCCAGCGGCTCGCCTTCATCGAATTCAGCAATTCGGCGATGTCGCGGTCGGTCGATTCATAGCCCTGCAGCAAGGCGACAAGCAGCGGGAAGAAGGTGACGAGCGCCACCAGCAGGACCTTCGGCAACAGGCCGAAGCCGAACCAGAGGACGACGAGGGGCGCGATCGCCACCAGCGGCAGGGTCTGGCTGGCGATGAAGATCGGCAGCAATGCCCGGCGCATGAAGGGCACGAAATCCATGAGGATCGAGGCGGCGAAGGCGAAGGCCAGCGACAGGGCGAAACCTCCGAGTGTCGCGCCGAGCGTCGGCCAGGTGTTTGATATCAGCGCCTCGCGGTTCAGCCAGCCCTGGATGACGATGCGCGAAGGCGCCGGCAGGATGGAAGGTTTGATACCGGAAAGATCGACATAGAGTTCCCATGCCGCCAAAATAACACAGCCGGCCAGCAGGGCGGGTATGCCCCGGTAGAGAGCGGCGCGGAGCGCGGCAAGGCGCGAAGCCGATGGTTGTGGCAGTGTCATCAGCGTTCGATTTCAGGCTTTCGTCGGGCTATTGGCAGACGCCGTGATGTCGAGGGTAACATGTCCCTCGGGGTCGCCGAAGCGATAGAAGGCCTCACGAATGGTTGCAAAGACGGCACCGGCATCGCCAGAAAGCCTGGTGCAGAAATTCTTGGCACGGTCGAAGGTGCCGGAGCGCTTCAGGAAGTCGATGCAGCCATAAATCTCGTCCATATGGGTACCGGTTCCCATGACGTAGAGCGAGAATTGCGCAGCGGTCGGCTGGCCGGTCTCGGCGGTGGTTTCAACGGCGGCAAGTGCGGCTGTTATACGCTCGGCAAGCGGCTCCGCCTGACCGAGGGAAGGATTGACGCCGCAGATGACGTCGTCGGGCTCGCCGGGGCAGCCACGTGAAACGGCGGCGGACAGGACGCAATGCTCGCCGGTCTTTGCGGCGGCGACGAATAGATCGTGCATGGCGGCGAAGAGAATGTCAGGCGGGCCGACCAGCAGCGTGGAGATGTCATCGGTCTCGATGCGCAGCCGGTCGCGATAGGGGTCGAGCGCCTTGACGGCATCAAGAATGATGCCGACGAAATTGCCGGACATCGGATAGAGTGACACTTGTGCGCCTGAGAACATCTGAACCTCGCTCCGCTGGCATTACCCAGATCAGCTTTGAAGGGTCCAGAGGCTTGCACCTCACATCTCAGCCCCGGCGATACGGAGCTCCCCTGTTATTTGCGCGGAAACTATCACCGGGGTTTCCTCCCCGCAACAGCAAAATTGCGAACCCGTCCGCGCGGTCGGGATGGACCTGATGCGACGGGAAACACCCGGACGGAGGTCCTGTCCGGGTGTTCCCAATGGTTCCGTACCTGCCGGGAACGGAACCGGAACTCTCTGCCTCAGGCGGCTAGCGCATAACCCCGAAAATCGGAATCGATTTTCGGAAAGGATTATGCGCAGATTCAAAGTAATAGAGCGTCCTTAGCGCGTCTGAAAAGACGCGCGGCGCTCTGTGTCGGTATAGGGACGATCGCTGCGGGCAGTGACGAGCGCCTGCGTCCACCATTCCAGCCTCGCCATCATCCGATCGAGCAAACGCATTGCCTCGGCGGGATTGTCGAGCCGCCCGTCTGTGTCGAAGCGGTTCCAAGGTGCGGCAAAGCTGACCGAATCGCGGATCGTGACGGCGTCGAGTTCGGCAAAGACGAGCCGCAGCTGTTCGACGGCGCGCAGGCCGCCAGATATGCCGCCATAGGAAACGAAGGCGACCGGCTTGCCCTGCCAGGGCTCGAAGAAGAAATCGATGATCGACTTCAACGAGGCGGTGAAGCTGTGATTGTATTCCGGCGTGACGATGATGAAGGCGTCGGCCATGCCAAGCCGTCCGGCGAGCCTGTCGATTTCGGGGTGCGTCATGTCACGGTTGGCCGGCAGCGCGAAATCCAGCGGGTCGATGATGTCGATATCAAATTGCGGGAAGCGGACGAGCTCCTGCGTCAGCCATTTGACCACCCGGTCGCAGATGCGGCCCTCTCTCGTGCTCCCATAGATGACAGCCAGCCTGGTGGGTGTTTTCACGCGTCGCTCCTTGTTGCGATTGGACTTTACGATTGCAGGAGCCAAGGTTATAAAACCTCAACTAATATTGAGGTCAAGAGGTGATGGATACAATTCCTGCGGCGCCGCTCGGCAAGCTCCTGACGGTCGGTGAAGTGGCAGAGCGCAGCGGCCTGGCCGTCTCGGCGCTGCATTTTTACGAGACCAAGGGGCTGATCTCGAGCATCCGCTCCCGCGGCAACCAGCGGCGCTATGGCCGCGATGTGCTGCGCCGGCTCGGCATTATCAAGGTGGCGCAGCGTGTCGGCATTCCGCTTTCGGAAATCCAGGCGGCGTTCGAGTCCCTGCCGCAGGGACGCACACCGACCGTCGCCGACTGGCAGACGCTGTCGGCGCGCTGGAAGGATGATCTCGATGCCCGAATCAGGCGGCTTAGCCTGCTGCGCGACCGTCTGACAGGCTGCATCGGCTGCGGCTGCCTGTCGATCGAAAGCTGTCCGTTGCGCAATCCCTGCGACCGGCTCGGCAAGGAGGGGCCAGGCGCGCGGCTTCTGGAGACCGAAAACTAAAAGGCTGGAACTTCTTGGGAAGAGCAGTTTCCGGGGTGAGACCAAGTCTCTCCCGGGAAAGATCGATGCGCGCCTTTCTTTCGGTCGGCGTGCTCATATGTTAAGGGCGAGTGACGCAACCGGCGGCACTGTCCGCGAGGAGGACGGCTTCGTGTTTCATCCCAGACTGTTCGAAAATCGCAATGTGGTCGTGACCGGCGCCGGTCGCGGCATCGGCCTTGAAGTGGCCCGGCAGTTCCTGGACTGCGGCGCGAAAGTAATCGTCCATACCGGGCGCAAGCCGGGACGCGACCTGCCGGATTTCCTGCTGACGGCTGAATCTGAAAGACGGGCGCTGCTGCTGCATGCCGATTTCTCCGCAGTCGGTGGGGCAGCGCAATTTGCTGAAGATGCTCTCGCCTTCTTCGACAGGGTCGATGTGCTCGTCAACAATGCCGGTACCATGCTTGGCCGTTTTCCCGCTGCCACGCTCACCGACGCAGAATATGAGGCGGTCGTGCGGCTCAACCAGACATCGGTGGTGGCGCTGACACGCGCGCTGCTGCCGGCATTGAAGGCGGCTGAAGGCGCTGCCATCGTCAACACGGTTTCGATTTCGGCGCTGACCGGCGGCAGCCCCGGCTCCTCGATCTATTCGGCTTCGAAAGCCTTCGTTGCGACCTATTCCAAGGCGCTTGCCCGTGAGCTTGCACCGGACGGAATCCGCGTCAATTGCGTGTCACCGGGAACGATCGAGACGGAATTCCATGAGCGCTATTCCTCCCGCGAAAAGCTGGAACAGACGAGAAAATCCATCCCCCTGCAGCGGCTCGGCACGGCGGAGGACTGCGCTCCCGCCTATCTGTTCCTGGCGGCTCCCTCGCTCTCGGGCTACATCACCGGACAGGTGATCGAGATCAACGGCGGTCAGCTTATCTGCTGATTTGTTTGGACCTTTTTTGGCATTTCATCACTTTTGACCAATTCGCTTGTGCGAATATGCTATTGTGCTGATCTACCTCATCGCCTCCCTTCCGAGATAATACCGAATGCCGTTGCCCAAACCCGAGCCGGGGATGACCGGCCAGGAATTGCACAAACTCGCTGGAAAAGCCCACGAAGCGAGCGATCTGCTGAAAGCGCTAGCGCACCAGACCCGACTTCTGATCCTCTGCATACTGGCGAACGAGGAGCGGACGGTGAGTGAAATCGAGAACATCCTCGGCATACAGCAGGCAATGGTCTCGCAGCAGCTGGCGCGTTTAAGGCTCGAAGGCCTGGTCCATACGCGCCGTCAGGGCAGGCTGGTCTATTACAGCATCGGCAATGTCAGCGTGCTTGCCTTCCTCGAATCGCTGTTCGATCTTTTTCCGGCTGCAGAAAACAGTTAGCGATCGCCCTTGCGGAGCACGGCTGCTGCGTCAAAGATGAACTGACCCGGATGATGTCATGCCGGATCGGGAGACCGGATGATCGACAAGCTGGAATTCTTCATCGCCCTTGCCAATGAAAAGCATTTTGGCCGCGCCGCGGAGGAGTGCGGGATCTCGCAGCCGACGCTTTCGGCTGCCATCCGGCAGCTCGAGGATCAGCTTGGCGTCATGCTGGTGCAGCGCGGTTCGCGGTTCCAGGGGCTGACGCCGGAAGGGCAGCGCGTGCTCGAATGGGCCCGACGCATCGTCGGCGATGCCCGCACCATGCGCGAAGAGATGCGCGCCGCGCGCCGCGGCCTTTCCGGCCACATCCGCCTCGCCGCTATTCCGACCGCGCTCGCCATGCTTTCGCGCATCACCACGCCTTTTCAGGAGCGGCATCCCGGCGTGACCTTTTCGATCGTCTCGCGGAATTCGCTGCAGGTGTTGAGCATGCTCGAAAACCTCGAAATCGATGCCGGCATCACCTATCTCGAAAACGAGCCGCTCGGCCGCGTCACGACCGTTCCCCTCTATGCCGAGCGCTATAATCTGATCACGGCTGCAGGCAGTCCGCTATCCGATCGCGACAACGTGACCTGGCGGGAGATCGGCGATCTTCGGCTTTGTCTATTGACTGCCGACATGCAGAACCGTCGGATCATCAACCGCCACTTGACCGAAGCAGGCGCCACAGCGCATCCGACGCTCGAATCCAACTCGATGATCGTGCTGTTCTCGCATGTCAGGACTGGACGCTGGGCGAGCATCATGCCGCGCAACGTCGCCAAATCCTTTGGATTCCCAGTGGAAATCCGCATGATCCCGATCGTCGAGCCGGAGGCGCATCATCTGGTCGGCCTTGTTGCGCCTTATCGCGAGCCCTTTACGCCGCTTGTATCGGCCTTGCTGCACGAGGCGAGGGTGCTCGTGCAAGACGAAGAACTCTGATAGAAAAAACCTATCAAGCAACGAGATAGCTTTATTGATCGCCGGCTGCTTCCCTGAAATGGTAGTTGCGGAATAGCACTCGGCCGGGGGAGGCCCGCTATTCCGCAACGAGCAAGCCGCCGGGAGGGCTGCCTTATGACCATTCATATCGCCGAAGGCGATATTGCAGCGCGCACCCGAGCCATCGTCGCCGATCATCGATTTCTCGAAGGGCCGCTGCTTCCCATTCTGCACGAGGTTCAGCAGGAATTCGGCTATGTGCCGCAGGAAGCCATGCCCGTCATCGCGGAGGAATTGAACCTCTCGCGGGCCGAGGTGCATGGCGTGGTGACCTTCTATCACGATTATCGCGACCATCCCGCCGGCCGGCACGTGCTGAAGCTCTGTCGCGCCGAAGCCTGTCAGTCGATGGGTGGCGATGCGCTGGCCGAACGCGTCAAGGCGCTGCTCGGCATTGATTTTCATCAGACGACGCTCGATGGCGGCGTGACGCTGGAGCCGGTCTACTGTCTCGGGCTCTGCGCCTGCGCGCCGGCGGTGATGCTCGACGGCGAGCTCTATGGCCGGGTCGACGATCAGACGGCGGCGGAACTCGTCGCGGAGGTACGTCGATGACGGTAAGGATATATGTTCCGCGCGATGCCGCAGCGCTGGCGCTCGGGGCCGAAAAGGTGGCAAAGGCGATTGCCCAGGAGATCGCCGCCCGCGGCTTCGATGCCGAGATCGTGCGCAACGGCTCGCGCGGAATGTTCTGGCTGGAGCCGCTGGTCGAGATCGAGGTAGCCGGAAAGCGCATCGGCTATGGACCGGTGACGTCTAAGGATGTGGCTGATCTGTTCAATGCCGGGATGATTGATGGAGGCGAGCATCGACTCTGTCTCGGGGAGGTTGAAGACCTCCCGTTCCTCAAGGGGCAAACTCGCCTGACCTTCGCCCGCTGCGGCGTCACCGATCCGCTTTCGCTGGCGGATTACGAGGCGCATGGCGGTCTTGCCGGCCTTCGCCGCGCCGTTTCGATGACATCAGCCGAAATCGTCAAGGAAGTCACCGATTCCGGCCTGCGCGGACGCGGCGGCGCCGGCTTTCCCACAGGCATCAAGTGGAAGACCGTTCTCGATGCCGCCGGCGAACGTAAATATATCGTCTGCAATGCCGATGAGGGCGACAGCGGCACTTTTGCCGACCGGATGATCATGGAGGGCGATCCCTTCGTGTTGATCGAGGGCATGGCGATATCAGGGCTGGCGACCGGGGCGACCAAGGGTTTCGTCTATACGCGTTCGGAATATCCGCATGCGATCGCTGTCATGACCGAGGCCGTCGGCCTCGCGCGCCAGGCCGGTATCCTCGGACCATCGGTGCTCGGATCCGGCCGCGCCTTCGATATCGAGGTGCGCACCGGCGCCGGCGCCTATGTCTGCGGCGAGGAGACGGCCCTGCTCAACAGCCTCGAGGGCAAGCGCGGCATCGTGCGCGCCAAGCCGCCGCTGCCGGCGCATAAGGGGCTGTTTAACTGTCCGACCGTCATCAACAACGTGATCTCGCTGGCTTCGGTACCCGTTATCATGGAAAAGGGTGCGGCCTTCTACCGCGATTTCGGCATGGGCCGCTCACGCGGCACCATCCCGCTGCAGATTGCCGGCAATGTCAGATATGGCGGCCTCTTTGAGACGGCCTTTGGTCTTTCGCTCGGAGATATCGTCGACAAGATCGGTGGCGGTACAGTGACGGGACGGCCGGTCAAAGCCGTGCAGGTCGGCGGACCGCTCGGCGCCTATTTCCCGCGGGCGCTGTTCGACACGCCGTTCGATTACGAATCCTTCGCCGCCAAGGACGGGCTTATCGGCCATGCCGGCATCGTCGTTTTCGACGACACGGCCGATATGCTGAAGCAGGCGCGTTTCGCGATGGAATTCTGCGCCGTCGAAAGCTGCGGCAAGTGCACGCCCTGCCGCATCGGCTCGACGCGCGGCGTCGAGACGGCCGATAAGATCGCCCGCGGTATCGAGCCGGAGAAGAACCGGGTGCTGCTTGCCGATCTCTGTAACACGATGAAGTTCGGCTCGCTCTGTGCGCTGGGTGGTTTCACGCCCTATCCTGTCATGAGCGCCATGACGCATTTCCCGGAGGATTTTTCGCCGGCACCTCTGGTGGAGGCGGCGGAATGACGAGTTTTTCATGGAACGCCTGCGCTGACGTCACCATCTCAAGCAAGGAGACCAATCATGTCTCTCATCCATGAAATCGACTACGGCACCCCGGCTTCGAAGTCCGAGGCCATGGTGACGCTCACCATCGACGGACAGCAGATCAGCGTGCCGGAGGGCACCTCCATCATGCGCGCCTCGATGGAGGCCGGCATCAAGGTGCCGAAGCTCTGTGCCACCGATATGGTCGACGCTTTCGGCTCCTGCCGGCTCTGCCTCGTCGAGATAGAGGGTCGCAACGGCACACCCTCCTCCTGCACGACGCCGGTGGCCGCGAACATGGTGGTGCACACGCAGACGGGGCGGCTGAAGGATATTCGCCGCGGCGTGATGGAACTCTATATTTCCGACCATCCGCTCGACTGTCTCACCTGCGCGGCCAACGGCGATTGCGAATTGCAGGACATGGCGGGCGCCGTCGGCCTGCGCGATGTGCGCTACGGCTATGAGGGCGACAACCACGTCAAGGCGCGCAGCAATGGCGACGTCAATCTGAAATGGATGCCGAAGGACGAATCCAATCCCTACTTCACCTATGATCCCTCCAAGTGCATCGTCTGTTCGCGTTGCGTGCGCGCCTGCGAGGAAGTGCAGGGCACCTTCGCGCTGACGATCGAGGGCCGTGGCTTCGGCTCACGCGTTTCGCCCGGCATGCACGAGCATTTCATCGATTCCGAATGCGTGTCCTGCGGCGCCTGCGTCCAGGCCTGCCCGACGGCGACGCTGACGGAGAAATCGGTGATCCAGATCGGCCAGCCGGAGCATTCGGCCGTGACGACCTGCGCCTATTGCGGCGTCGGCTGTTCTTTCAAGGCGGAGATGCGCGGCGAGGAACTGGTGCGCATGGTGCCGTGGAAGGACGGTCAGGCCAATCGCGGCCATTCCTGCGTCAAGGGCCGCTTCGCCTATGGCTATTCCACCCACAAGGACCGCATCCTCAATCCGATGATCCGCGAAAAGGTCAGCGATCCCTGGCGGGAAGTGAGCTGGGACGAAGCCTTCGCGCATGTGGCGATGGAGTTCCGCCGCATCCAGTATCAATACGGCCGCGAGGCGATTGGCGGCATCACCTCGTCGCGCTGCACCAATGAGGAAACTTATCTGGTGCAGAAGCTGATCCGCGCCGGCTTCGGCAACAACAATGTCGATACCTGCGCCCGCGTCTGCCATTCGCCGACCGGCTACGGCCTCGGCCAGACGTTCGGCACGTCGGCGGGCACGCAGGATTTCGACAGCGTCGAGCATTCGGATGTCGTCGTCGTCATCGGCGCCAACCCGACCGACGGGCATCCGGTGTTCGGCTCGCGGCTGAAGAAGCGGCTGCGCCAAGGCGCCAAGCTCATCGTCATCGATCCGCGCCGCACCGATATCGTCCGCTCGCCGCATATCGAGGCCTCGTATCACCTGCCGCTGAAGCCCGGCACCAATGTCGCGGTCATGACGGCGCTGGCGCATGTGATCGTCACCGAAGGCCTCTTTGACGAGGCGTTCATCCGCGAGCGCTGCGACTGGTCGGAGTTCGAGGATTGGGCGGCCTTTGTCGCCGAACCGCAGCACAGTCCCGAGCAGACCGAGATCTTCACCGGCGTGCCGGCGGCGGATCTGCGCGGCGCGGCAAGGCTCTATGCCAAGGGCGGCAATGGTGCGATCTATTACGGCCTCGGCGTCACCGAACACAGCCAGGGCTCGACCACGGTCATCGCGATCGCCAACCTGGCGATGGCGACCGGCAATATCGGCCGTCCCGGCGTCGGCGTGAACCCGCTGCGCGGCCAGAACAATGTGCAGGGCTCCTGCGACATGGGTTCCTTCCCGCACGAACTGCCGGGCTACCGGCACATTTCCGACGATGCGACGCGTGACATCTTCGAAAAGCTCTGGGGCGTGAAGCTCAACAACGAGCCGGGCCTGCGTATTCCGAACATGCTGGACGCGGCAGTCGACGGCTCCTTCAAAGGCATTTACATCCAGGGCGAAGACATCCTGCAGTCCGATCCCGATACCAAACATGTCGCAGCCGGGCTTGCGGCGATGGAATGCGTCGTCGTGCAGGATCTGTTCCTCAACGAGACCGCCAATTACGCCCATGTCTTCCTGCCGGGCTCGACCTTCCTCGAGAAGGACGGCACCTTCACCAATGCGGAGCGCCGCATCAACCGCGTGCGCAAGGTGATGTCGCCGCGCAACGGCTATGGCGACTGGGAAGTGACACAGAAGCTTGCCCAGGCGATGGGGCTCGACTGGCATTATACCCATCCGTCGGAGATCATGGACGAGATCGCTGCAACGACGCCGAGTTTCGCGATGGTCTCCTACGACTATCTCGATAAAATGGGCTCGGTGCAGTGGCCCTGCAACGAGAAGAACCCGCTCGGCTCACCGATCATGCATGTCAATGGCTTCGTGCGCGGCAAGGGCAAGTTCATCCGCACCGAATACGTAGCGACCGACGAGCGTACCGGTCCGCGCTTTCCGCTGCTGCTGACAACCGGCCGCATCCTCAGCCAGTACAATGTCGGGGCGCAGACGCGGCGGACCGAGAATGTCGTCTGGCATGCGGAAGACCGGCTGGAAATCCATCCACACGATGCCGAGCAGCGCGGCGTTCGCGACGGCGACTGGGTGAAACTCGGCAGCCGCTCCGGCGACACGACGCTCAAGGCGCTGATCACCGATCGCGTCGCGCCGGGTGTCGTTTATACGACCTTTCATCATCCCAATACGCAGGCAAACGTCATCACCACCGATTTCTCCGACTGGGCGACGAACTGTCCCGAATACAAGGTGACGGCGGTGCAAGTCTCGCCCTCCAACGGGCCGAGTGAATGGCAGCTGGAATATGACGAGCAGGCGCGGCAATCACGCCGCATCGCTGGCAAGCTCGAGGCAGCGGAGTGACGATGCGGGGGCGGCTCGGTAAGCAGGAACGCGCATTATGACCTTCACCGTCACTGCCCATGCGCCCGAAACCGCCCGCCGCAACGGCATTATGCACACCAGCTCTCGCATCGTGCCGGAAGAGGTGCCGATCGCCTTTTCCTACGGCGGCAGTTCGCATGCGGTGATGATGGCAACACCTGCGGATCTCGAGGATTTTGCCCTCGGATTCAGTCTGACCGAAGGGATCATTGCCGGGCCGGCGGAGATATCGGGCGTGGAGGTCATCGAGGGTGAGCCGGGGATCGATGTGCAGGTGAGCCTGGTCGACGATGTCGCCGATCGGCTGCGGGCACGGCGCCGCAGCATGGCGGGGCCGGTCGGCTGCGGGCTCTGCGGCATCGAATCGATCGAACAGGCGGTACGGCCGGTGCCTGATGTTTCGACATCGCCGCTGGCGCTGTCGCATGCGGATATCGTCCGCGCCGTTTCGCTTCTGAACGAGGCACAGCCGCTGCATCGTGAGACACGGGCGGTGCATGGCGCCGGGTTCTATCTTCCCGGCAGAGGGCTGATTGCCGTGCGCGAAGATGTCGGCCGGCACAATGCGCTGGACAAGCTCTGCGGCGCCGTCATCCGCGCCAGTGAAAGAGGCGGCGACGGCGCCGTCGTCGTCACCAGCCGGCTTTCCGTCGAGATGGTGCAGAAGGCGGCGATCCTCGGCAGCCCTGTGCTTATCGCCATTTCCGCCCCGACGGCTCTCGCCATCCGCACGGCCGAAGAAGCCGGCATGACGCTCGTCGCACTGGTGCGCGGTGAGGATTTCGAGATTTTCACCCACCCGCACCGCATCTCGCCCGGAAGCATTGCCGATGTCGCATGATACCAAAACCAAGCTCGTCTATATGGCAAACCAGATCGCCACCTTCTTCAAGAGCCAGCCGGAAAGCGAGGCCGCGCAGGGGGTCGCCACCCATATCAACAAATTCTGGGACCCGCGCATGCGGCGGCAATTGTTCGAAATTCTGGAGAATGAGGAGAACGGCCTGGATGCACTCGTGCTTCAGGCCGTTCCTCTTATCCGAAAGCCGGAGCCGGTAACACACTAAAGCGCGTTCCTCGAGCTTTAGGTATTTATTTCAATGCTTTAGTTCAAAAAAAGCGAGGATCGGTCCGTGCGGGAGGGAAGGCAGGAGCAACCTGCCTGCGCAAAAGCTGAAATCAAAGCAGATTTGTATCAAGGAGGATTTTCATGACCGCAGCGGAAAGACAGACAGATGGGGCGTTGGCGGGGGTAGGCCTGCTCGATCGTGAAAGGATCATCGCAAGGCCCGGGTTCAATCGGTGGCTGGTGCCGCCGGCAGCGCTCGCCATCCATCTCTGCATCGGCATGGCCTATGGTTTCAGCGTCTTCTGGCTGCCGCTTTCCAAGTCGCTCGGAATCACGGCCTCGACGGCCTGCCCCGATCTGACCCTCGCCTCGGCGCTGTTCACCACGACCTGCGACTGGCGTGTTGCCGACCTCGGCTGGATCTATACGCTGTTCTTCGTTCTGCTTGGTTCGTCCGCCGCCATCTGGGGCGGCTGGCTCGAGCGGGCCGGTCCGCGCAAGGCGGGCGTCGTTTCCGCTTGCTGCTGGTGCGGCGGCATCATTCTTGCCGCCATCGGCGTCATCACTCATCAGCTCTGGATGATGTGGCTCGGTGCCGGCGTCATCGGCGGCATCGGTCTCGGCCTCGGTTACATCTCGCCGGTCTCGACACTGATCAAGTGGTTTCCCGACCGGCGCGGCATGGCGACCGGCATGGCGATCATGGGCTTCGGCGGCGGTGCGATGATCGGCGCCCCATTGGCCAACCTGCTGATGAATACTTTTAAGACCGACAGTTCGGTCGGCGTCTGGCAGACCTTCATCGTCATGGCGGCGATCTATTTCGTCTTCATGATGGGCGGTGCCTTCGGCTATCGCATTCCGCCGGCCGGCTGGCGTCCCGAGGGTTGGACACCGCCTGTGGCCAAGAGCACGATGATCACCACCAAACATGTGCACCTGCGCGATGCCCACAAGACTAAGCAGTTCTGGCTGATCTGGGCCGTGCTTTGCCTCAACGTTTCGGCCGGTATCGGCGTTCTCGGCATGGCCTCGCCGATGCTGCAGGAAATCTTCGCCGGCTCGCTGATCGGCCTGCCGGACGTCGGCTTCGCCCAGCTCGACGCCGGCCAGAAGGCATCGATCGCCACGATCGCCGCCGGTTTTGCCGGTTTGCTGTCGCTCTTCAACATCGGCGGACGATTCTTCTGGGCGTCGCTGTCCGACAAGATCGGCCGCAAGAATACCTATTATTGCTTCTTCGTCCTTGGCATCGTGCTCTATGCATTGGCGCCCACCTTCGCGGGCATGGGCAACAAGGCGCTGTTCGTTCTTTCCTTCGGCATCATCCTGTCGATGTATGGTGGCGGCTTCGCGACCATACCGGCCTATCTTGCCGATATTTTCGGCACCCAGTTCGTCGGCGCCATCCACGGCCGGCTGCTGACCGCCTGGGCAACGGCCGGCATCGTCGGTCCCGTCGTCGTCAACTATATCCGCGAAGCGCAGATCGCCGCCGGCGTCGCGCCCGGTCCAACCCTCTATACCGGCACCATGTATATCCTCGCCGGCATGCTGGCGCTCGGGCTCATTGCCAATTCGCTGATCAGGCCGCTTTCGGACAAGTGGTTCATGTCCGATGGCGAGGTCGCTGCGCTGCAGGCGAAGTCGGCGGCCGTCAATGCCGGTCCGACGGGTTCCTTCGGCATCGGCACAGGCGGGCTGGACGCCAAGGCGATGCTTGCCTGGGCCGTCGTCGGCGTGCCGTTGCTCTGGGGTGTCTGGGTGACGCTGCGGGCGACTTTGGCGCTGTTCGGCTGAGCCATCAAAGCGCGTCGCATGGGTGTTCATACGACGCGTTTATCTTCGTAGACGGTGCAATCTGATCAAAGTGCCGCCTGGCGGCGGCACAGTAAGATGACGATGTGCGGAGACTGGGATCAGAACTCTTCCCAGCTCTGGGCGGTTGCAGCGGCAGTCCCGTGCGCCTTTGCGACACGTGAAACAAGATGCAGCGCCGGTGAGCCCGTCTGTCTTGCCTCATGCCTGCCTGTGGTCTGGGTCTGGCCTGGCAGACGGAACCTCGTCAGCAGAACACGCAGCGTTTCGGCCTCTCTCGCAAGGCTGTGGCTGGCAGCGGTGCTCTCCTCGACCATGGCGGCATTCTGCTGGGTTGCCTGATCCAGCGTATTGACCGCCTGGTTGATTTCCTTGAGGCCGGTTGCCTGCTCCCTGGAGGCTTCGACGATGGCGACGACGTTGCCGTCGATATCGCCGACCTGGGCGACGATCTCCTCGAGCGCTTTACCGGTTTGGCCGACGAGGCCGACGCCGTTCCTGACATGCTCGCCCGACGTGTTGATCAGCGTCTTGATCTCCTTGGCGGCGTTAGCGGAGCGCTGGGCGAGCTCCCTGACCTCCTGGGCCACTACGGCGAAGCCCTTGCCGGCTTCGCCGGCGCGGGCCGCCTCGACGCCGGCATTCAATGCCAGGAGATTGGTCTGGAAGGCGATATCGTCGATGACGCCGATGATGTTGGTGATTTCGCGGGAGGACTGTTCGATCTGGCCCATGGCGGCGACGGCATTGCGGACCACGATACCGGACTGCTCGGCGCCCTGCTTGGTCATGGCGACAAGGCGGCCGGCCTCATCGGCGCGACGGCTGGAATCGTTGACGGTGGTGGTGATCTCTTCCAGCGCGGCTGCGGTTTCTTCGATGGATGCGGCTTGCTGTTCCGTCCGCTTGGAGAAGGAGTCCGCCGATGCGCCAATCTCGCGTGAGCCGGAGGCGATCGCGCTGGCATTCTCGCCGATCGTCTTCATCGTCTCGGCAAGACCTTTGATTGCGGTGTTGAAATCGTGCCGCAACTGTTCCATCGACGGGACGAAGGGCGTGTCCACCGTCCGTGTCAGATCACCTTCGGACAGCTGGCGCAGCGCGCCACCAAGCAGTGAAATCGCGCTCATGCGTTGGGTGACGTCGGTTGCGAACTTCACGACCTTGTAGACCTTGCCGTCGGCATCGACGATCGGGTTATAGGCAGCCTGGATCCAGATTTCGCGGCCGTCCTTGCCGAAGCGGACGAATTCGTTGGCAATGAATTCGCCATTGGCAAGACGGCGCCAGAAGCTGCCGTAATCCTCGGTGCTGACATAGGCCGGATCGCAGAATATGCTGTGATGCTTGCCGGAGATCTCGGCCAGGGAGTATCCCATGGCTTTGCAGAAATTCTCATTCGCGGTCAGGATCTCGCCCTTCGGGGTGAATTCGATCGCCGCCTGCGAACGCGAGATCGCCTCCAGCTTGCCGGAATCCTCGACCGCCTGCTTCTTGGCGGCAGTGATGTCGGCCGCGAATTTCACCACCTTGAATGGCTTGCCGCCCTTAAGAACAGGATTGTAGGAAGCCTGGATCCATATCTCTCTGTTGCCCTTGGCGAGACGCTTGTAAGCACCGGCATCATATTCGCCGCGCCCGAGCCGTGCCCAGAAGGCACGATATTCAGGCGTTGCCGTATAGGCCGGCTCGCAGAACATGCTGTGATGCTTGCCGACGATCTCGCTCAGGCGATAACCAAGTGCATTGCAGAAATTCTCGTTCGCCGTGAGGATATTTCCCTTGAGATCGAATTCGATAATCGCCTGCGATTTGGAAATGGCATTGAGAATATATTTCGAATCGGAAGATAGACCAAACATTCCCGTCCCTCTGAAATGCACAGTTTTCTGCTGCTTCGTCTGGCAAGGCGAAGCCGATCGGACAAGGAATGCCGGTGATGAGAAGACAGACAGTACTGGTTGTCATTCCCAGATTGGCGGAAAACGTGTCATCCTTGAGTATCCCATGATGACGGAACGTGGTTAATTTCCGGTATAGAAGCTGTTTCTAATCAAAAGCGCCAAGGCGGATGGTGGCGGCCGAGGCTTGCTCGCGATGCGCAACAAAAAACCGCCCGTGTGGGCGGTTTTTATTGAGAATTATATTGGCCGATCAGGCCGCCAGTTCATCCGTCTCGTTTTCCTTGAACATCTTGGCGAGGTTCAGGAAGCAGATCATTCCGTTTTCCGAGGCAATGATACCTTCGCAATAAGCGCGGTCGAAGGAGGCGGTCACTTCGGGCACCGGCTGGACCTGGCTGGAGGAGATGGTGAGGATATCCGAGACGCGGTCAACAAGCATGCCGATGACCATGCTGTGAACTTCGGCGACGACGATGGCGCTGCGCTCATTGGCGACCGTGCTTTTCATGCCGAGTTTGAAAGCAAGATCGATGATCGGGATCACCGAGCCGCGCAGGTTCATGACACCGATGACATCGGCCGGCGCATGCGGGATCGGCGTCGACGGCGCCCAGCCGCGGATTTCGCGGATGGTCGTGGTCTTGACGCAGAATTCCTGGTCATGCAGGCGGAAGGCAATAATTTCGAGCGTATCGCCGCTGAAGTTAGTCGAATTGATCGTGGCCATTAGAATTCTTCCCAACTATCGTAAGCCAGGGCAGAAGCGGATGCGCCACCATTGGCGCGGCCAAGCTTTGCCTTCATACCACGCGATGGCTTTGCGCTCGGCGAAGCATCGTTACGGTTATCGACGACATTAGCGAAAGAGTGTTGCCCAAATCTAAATCGGGAGACGCGATTGCGAAGGTTTTTAATCTCGGATGAAAACCAGGCGGTTTTGCTGTCGATCTCTTCCAGCCGATCTCCGGCATTCAGGATCTTCCATGCATGTTCGAGGTCGTGAAGAAGAATTGCACCGATTTACTCAGCCTATCGTCTTCTCAATCTGCGAGACTGCCCAATCCACCTGCTCTTTGGTGATGACCAGCGGCGGAGCGAGGCGAATTGTGTGGTCGTGGGTATCCTTGGCGAGAAGGCCGCGCTCTTTCAGCGCATGGCAATATTGCCGTGCGCCGCCGGCTTCGGGTTCCAGTTCGATGGCCATCATCAGGCCACGGCCGCGCACGTCCCTGACGATGTTCGAGCGGATCGACCCGAGGCCTTCGAGGAAGTAGTCGCCCATGACAGCGGCGTTCTCGATCATGCCCTCTTCCGTCAGCACCTTGAGCGCGGCACGCGCTACTGCGCAGGCGAGTGGATTGCCGCCGAAGGTCGAGCCGTGTTGGCCGGGCTGCAGCACGCCCAGAACTTCGGAATTCGAAAGCACGGCCGACACGGGATAGAAGCCGCCGGACAGCGCCTTGCCGATAAGCGTCACGTCGGCCTCGATGCCTTCGTGCTCCTCCGCCAGCAGCTTGCCGGTACGGCCGAGGCCGGTCTGGATCTCGTCGAGGATGAGGGTGACGTTGTTTGCCGTGCAGAGTTCGCGGATGCGGGTGAAATAACCTGCCGGCGGAATGATGACGCCGGCTTCCCCTTGAATCGGCTCGATCAGGGCGGCCACCGTATTGGCATTGATTGCGGCGGCGAAAGCCTCGGCATCGCCGAAGGGAATGATGCGGAAGCCTGGCGTATAGGGACCGAAGCCGGCGCGGGCTTCGGGATCGGTGGAGAAACTGATGATGCTCAGCGTCCGACCATGGAAATTATCAGCGCAGACGATGATCTCCGCCTTGCCTTCCGGCACGCCCTTGACCTCGTATCCCCATTTGCGCACCGCCTTGATGGCGGTCTCCACCGCTTCGGCGCCGGAATTCATCGGCAGGATCTTGTGGGAGCCGGTGAGAGCCGCAAGCTCTTCGTAGAGATAGGCGAGCTGGTCGTTGCGGAAGGCGCGGGAAGTGAGCGTCAGCCTGCCCGCCTGCTCGACCATGGCGGCGAGGATCTTCGGATGACAATGGCCCTGGTTGACGGCGGAATAGGCCGAGAGGCAATCGAGATAACGGTTGCCGTCGGTATCCCAGACATAAACACCTTCGCCACGCGTCAGCACCACGTCGAGCGGCTTGTAGTTATGGGCGCCGAGCCGTTGTTCCGTGGCGATCAGTTTTTCCGAAGTGTTCATGGCCGTTCTCCCTCTAGTTTTATTTCAACGCATGTCGCTATCGCAAAACCGCTGCACACTTTTGCCTGACATGCTCTTATGCGGCGCGTGTCGGGCGATCGAAGATGCGGCGGCCGAAGAGGCTTGCCGTCAGCTCCACCAGGATGCGGGCGCTCTTGCCGCGATCGTCGAGAAACGGATTGAGTTCGACGAGATCGAGCGACGAGACGAGGCCGCTGTCCGAGAGCATTTCCATCACCAGATGCGCCTCGCGAAAAGTCGCGCCACCCGGGACCGTCGTGCCGACACCGGGAGCGATCTCGGGATCGAGGAAATCGAGGTCGAGGCTGACGTGCAGCAGGCCGTTTGCCCTGGTCACGACATCGAGGATCTCACGCATGATGGCGCCGATGCCCTGCTCGTCGATCGCGCGCATGTCGAAGACATTGACACCGTGTTCGTGGATTTCCTCGCGCTCGCGCGCATCGACCGAACGGATGCCGACCTGGAAGACATTCTTTGGATCGACGAACGGACGTCCCTTCGGCAGGATCTCGGCGAACTCCGCCTCGCCACAGAAGAAGGCGACAGGCATACCGTGAATATTGCCGGACGGCGACGTGGCCGGAGAATTGAAATCGGCATGGGCATCAAGCCAGAGGACGAAGAGCGGGCGGTCTTTGCTGGCGGCATAGCGGGCCATGCCGGAAACGCTGCCCATGGAAAGGCTGTGGTCGCCGCCGAGAATCAGCGGAAAACGGCCGGAGGCGGCCACGTCGTAGACGCTACTTTCGAGGGCGCGCGTGAAGGCGCCGACGATCCTCAGATTGTGGGCCTTCGGGTGGTTCGGCAGATCCATCGCCGGCACGATCCTGAGATCGCCGATATCGGCGACGTCATGGCCAAGCTCGATCAGCGTCTGGTCGACGCCGGCAATGCGCAGGGCCGCAGGGCCCATGGCAGCCCCTCTGCGGCCGGAGCCTTCTTCCAGCGGCGCGCCGATGAGGGTGACAGATCGCGATTGGGTATTCATTTTGGAGGGCTCCGTGTTGAGGCCTGTTTCGGCCGATAGTGGGATAAAGGGCTGGCGGCAAAAAGATGGAAAAGTGTCAGAAATGGACTATGATTGCGCAGATTGATAAACCTATTTTGACAAAGTGATCAGCGTGGATGATCTCGACACTGAACTTCTGAGTGCACTTCGCCATAACGCCCGGATTTCCGTCTCTTCGCTTGCGGCATTGACGGGTGCATCACGGGCAACGGTTGCCGCCCGGATCGAGCGGCTGGTCGCCAGCGGCACCATCGTCGGCTTCACCATCCGCACCGGTCATGAGACGCGGTCCGCCGGCGTGCGCGCCATCGTCATGATCGAGGTGCTCGGCAAGCTCGCCGACAGGGTGGCCGATCAGTTGAGGGGCCTACCGCAGGTGCGGGCGCTTCACAGCACCAACGGCAAATGGGATTTCGTCGCCGAACTCGAGGATCGCGACCTTGCTGCCTTCGACGAGACGCTGCACCGGATCCGGCTGATCAATGGAATCAATTCGACAGAAACCAACATCCTTCTCAAGACCAGCAAAACCGGTTTCTAAGCCGGGTTAGAGCTTTTGCATGCCATCGGTCCAAAGCCGCTGCCAGCTTCGGGCGAGATGGATCAATATTCCCGTTCGTAGACAATCCCGGCTTCGCCCTCACCGTTGCCACCGGCCCCCCCGCGCAGCTTGACGCCGCGGCCGACATCGAGGTTGATCACCGCCTTGGCGCCAGCCGAACCGCCCTGCTGCAATTCGAAATAGGTGCGATCGTTAAGATAGCGGCCGACGCTGACGCTCGTCTGGCCCTTGGAATCGGTGCTGACGTCGAAATCGTCGACGCCAAGCTGATTGCGCAGGCCTTCGAAAAGCGAGGTCGAGCGGTTGCCGGCCAGCTGACTGACGGCGTCGGCGAGCTGGGCGATCTGCACCGGCGAGAGTTTCGACATCGACTGGCCGAAGATCAGCTGCGCCAGCACCTCGTCCTGCGGCAGCTGGGGCGAGGAGGAAAAGGTAATCGCGGGGTCGGTGGCGAGACCCGCGACGTCGACGGTCAGCGTCGTCGAGCCGGAGGCCGAGGTCGCTTCCATATCGAGCGCCGGCGTCAGGTCGCCGGCGAAGGTGATCCTGCTCTTGTCGGAGAAATCCAGGCGGCGGTTGAGAATGGTCATGCGACCGCGGCGCATGATGAAACCGCCGGTCACGATGGGTGCAGCCGCTGTTCCGCGGATGGTCACCCGGCCGCCAAGCTCGGCATCGATGCCGCGGCCGCGTACGAAGATATGCGAGGGCGCATCGATTTCGAGATCCAGTGTGATCACGGAGGATTTCTCGCCGGGTTTCCGCTCACCGTCATCGCGCAGCTGCGCAAGCACCGCCCGCGGCGCATTCTTATGCCGGATGTCGACTTCTCTCAGCGAGGTCGGCAATTTTTCCGGGACCGTGATCGAGGTTTTGTCGAGCCGAAGCTTGCCGCTCAGCGTCGCATTCATGATCGGCCCGCGCAGGCCGACCGTGCCATTGACGGTCGAGACGACAAGCGTTCCATCGACATAGACCGCCTTGTCGAGCTTGATCGAAATGTCAGCGGGAAAGCCGCCGGCCGGCTGGATGCCGATGGTGCCGCTGGCCGAAATCGTGCCGCCGCCGCCAAGGTTGCCGCTGAGGCGCGATATCACCGCCTGGCTGCCATTGAAGGTCACGGTCGCCGCAAGATTGTTGACGGCAAGATTGCGTCGGACGTCGACGAGCTTGGCGCCTGATGTCGAGACAGTGCCGTTGATAACGGGCGCTGCGGCCGTTCCGCCAATCTGGAGGTTGACGGTGGCGACCCCGTCCGCAACGAGGCCCTGCTGCGCAAGCGGGGCGCCGAGCACGGCGAAAGGAAGATTGCCGTTGAATCGCATGTCGAGGGCGCGATTGCCTGTGATCACGACACTGCCGCCGCCTTTCAGCGACATGCCGGCGTCACCGGCAAGGCTGGTGTCGACCGTCAGCCTGTTTCCGGCAAGTTTGCCTGATGCACCGATGCTGAACGGCGAAAGGCCGGCACCTTTGGTCTGGCTCGTCGCCGCGTTCTTCCAGTCGACCTTGAAGTCGACGGAGGGCGCCGATAGCGCGCCGGTGGCCTTTGCGGTTGCTGAGACCGCGCCCTCGGCTGCAAGGCCGGGAACGAAGCCGTTGGCGATGCTGGCCGGAAGATTGGTGGTATTCGCCGTAACATCGAGAGACTTGATCGACGTGCCTGCGATGGCGAGATTGCCGGTGGCTTTCAGCGCAATGCCGCCGCTGCCGTTGAGCGCGGCATCAAAATCCAGCCTGTCACCGGCGTATTTTCCGGTCGCCGCCAGCGCAAGGCGGGAAAGGCCGGCAGCCTTGGTGTGGCTGGTCGCGGCATCTTTCCAGTTGAGCTTGAAATCGACGATCGGATTTGCCGGCGTTCCCGACGTTATGGCGCTTGCCGAAAGCGTGCCCTCGGCACCGAGACCGGGAACGAAAGCATTTGCGATATTTGCCGGCAGCGCCGGGATATCGGCATTGATCGAAAGGTCCCGGATGGCCGTTCCCGCGATCGTGACGCCGCCCGTCGCCTTGGCCAACACGCCGTCCTTGCCGGCGAGATTGGCATCGAAATCGACCCGGTCGTTGGCGAACTTGCCGGACGCCGCAGCACTCAGGCCCGAAAGGCCGCTGCTCTTGGTCTGGGCGGTCGCAGCGTTCTTCCAGTCGAGTTTGAAATCGACGGCCGGTTTCGGAAGCGCTCCGGAGGCAGATGCCGTTCCCGACACCGTGCCCTCTGCGCCAAGACCCGGGACGAAGCCGTTGGCGAGGCCTGCCGGCAGGTTGGCGAGATCGGCCTTGACGTCGAGGGTTTTAACGGAGGTGCCTGATATCGCGACGTTGCCGGCGGCCTTCAGCGAGAGGCCGTCCTGGCCGGCGAGATTGGCATCGAAATCGAGCCGGTCGTCGGCGAAGCGTCCGGATGTGGTGAGCGCGAGGCCCGAGAGATGAGCGCTTCTGGTCTGGCTGGTCGCAGCATCCGTCCAGTCGAGCTTGAAGTCGGCTTTCGGTGCGGCGAGTGTCCCTGAGGCGGACGCAGTGCCGGATATCGTGCCGCCGGCCGCCAGATTGGGAACGAACGCATTTGCGAGACTGGCCGGAAGCTTGGCAATCTCGGCATCGACCTTGATGCTGTCGATCGCCGTGCCGGCGAGTGCGACATTGCCCATGGCCTTCAGTGAGAGGTCTTTATCGCCGCTGACTGCAGCATTGAAATCAAGCTTGTTTTCAGCAAATTTTCCCGATGCGGTCACGCCGAGCGCTGCAAGGCCGGCACGCTTCGTGTGGCTCGTCGCCGCGTCTTTCCAAGTGAGATCGAAATCTGCATTCGGAACCGGGAGGGATCCCGTGGCCGAGATCTTTCCTGAGATCGCACCTTCGGCGGCGAGATCGGCGACGAAGCTGTTTGCGATATTTGCCGGAACATTCGCCAGTGTGGCGTCGACCGTGAGGTTGTCGATCGTCGTGCCCGTGATGGCGACATTGCCGATTGCCTTTAAGGAGAGGCTGTTGGCGCCGCCAACCACCGCATTGAAATCAAGCTTGTTGTCGGCAAATTTTCCCGATGCGGTCACGCCGAGCGCTGCAAGGCCGGCGCGTTTCGTGTGGCTCGTCGCCGCGTCTTTCCAAGTGAGATCGAAATCGGCACTCGGGGCGGAAAGCGACCCGCTGGCCGCGATCTTTCCGGAGATCACGCCTTCGGCGGCGAGATCGGCGACGAAGCTGTTGGCGATATTTGCCGGGACATTTGCCAGCGCTGCATCGACCTTGACGTTGTCGATCGTCGTGCCGGTGATGGCGACATTGCCGGTTGCTTTCAGCGAGAGGCTGTTGGCGCCGTCGACCACTGTATTGAAATCGAGCTTGCTATCGGCGAATTTTCCGGATGCCTTCACGCCGAGATCCGCAAGGCCGGCACGCTTCGTGTGGCTCGTCGCCGCGTCTTTCCAGTTGAGATCGAAATTGGCGGTCGGCGCAGCGAGGGAGCCGGAGGCCGCCACTTTTCCTGTAATCGTGCCTGCGGCGGCGAGATCGGGAACGAAACCGTTGGCGATGCGGGCAGGCAGGTTGAGGATATCGGCGTTGACATCAAGCACCGGTGCCTTCGGGTCGGCGAGCGCGACATTGCCGGCGGCCTTCAGCGAGAGGCCGTCATTGCTGCCGACCGTCGTGTCGAAATCGAGCTTGTTGTCGGCGAATTTGCCGCCGGCGGTGATGTCGAGCGGCGCCAGGCCGGCGCCCTTGGTCTGGCCCGTAGTCGCATCCTTCCAGCCGAGCTTGAAGTCGGCGACCGGTGCTGCCGGCGTTCCCGTCACGACAATCGTTCCGGAGATCGTGCCGCCGGCTGAAAGGTTGGGCACGAAACCGTTGGCGAGCGCTGCCGGCAGCTCGCGGATATCTGCATCAAGCTTCAGCGTTTCGCCGGCGGAACCGGTAACGGTTACCGAGCCGGTGCCGGTTTTCAGCATCAGTCCGTTCAGATTGGCGGCGCCGCCGCCGATGGCGACCTGCGTCGGTGCGGCCAGCTCGATCGGGATATTGCGGGGGCTTGCCGAGAAGCGATCAAGGTTCAGGTGGATCGTGCCGTCCTGAGCCTCGATATTGCCCGCGGCCAGCACGGGATTGCCGTCATAGGCAGCATCGAGATCGAAGTCGGTATGGTTCTGCTGCTTGGTAAAACCCAGCGAAAGGCCGGCAAGCTTGTTCGTTCCGGCGCTTACCCCCTCGGCCTTGATAGTGCCGTTTGCGGCAAGGGCATTGAGATCGCTGATCGTGACATCGATATCCGGCTTGACGATCGCAAGCGTATCACGGTGGATCGAGCCGCCCGTTGCAAGCAGCTTGAGCGCAATCCTGCCACTGTCGCTGCTGACGCCGAGCGAACCCTTGAGATCGCCTTCGGCCTTCTGCCCGCCGAGTGCGGCGAGCAGGCCGACATTGGGGAAATCGAAGGTCAGTGCGGCTGTTGGCTCCAGGGTCGGCGAGAATTCCGCATTGCCGGTCAGTCGGTTGCCGCCGATATCGGCGGTCAGCGCCGGAATGCTTATCTTGCCGTCCTGCGAGGTGATGTCGCCGTTGATGCCGATCGGTTGGCCATCGATCGTGCCGGTGGCGGCGATCCTGCCCTGCGGCGCCTTGGGATCGGCGAGACCCGACAGGTCGATATTGAGGTTGCCGAGCACGCGGTCGGCCATTTCAAGGCTGGCGGCCTTGAGATTGGCCGTCACGGAGATTGCCGGGAGCTCACCTCCCACTCTCAACGCATAACCCGCGCCACCACTGGCGCCGGGGATGAGCTTGCCGACGTCAGGCAGCCGGCCGGAGAGATCGGCATTCAACATCCCGCCGTCGAGTGCGACGTTGCCGGCGGCTTCGAGCGTGCCGGATTTCAGGACGAGATTGGACAGTGCGAATTTTGACGGGATGGTGCCGACCACCTGGCTTTCGAGCGAGATCGGTCCGTCGAACCTGCTTGTCATCGCAGCCGGGAGGGCCGCGGGGTTGACTGTGAGCTTGAGGTTGCCGGTCAGCGCTTTGTCCGCCAGCCGGTAGGAGCCATTGAGGCCGCCGTTGATATTGGCGCTTTCGACGGTGGTACCGTTGAAGCCGATGCCGGAGGGCGAGATCTGCAGCGGCGAGGCGATCGTGACGGGGCCTTGGACGGCGCGATTGAGGTTCGGGTCGGTGAAGGTCGTATCGCCGGCAACAAGGCGCAGCTGGACGCTGCCGGAACGGGCGGCGAGATTGAAGGCGTCGCTCTTTGCGGTCAGCTTGATGTTGCCGATATTGGCCTGCGGAAGGGTTGCGGTGTCGAGCGAGCCGCTGACGTTCAGTCGGGCGGCCTGGGCATCGCCGGTTAGCGCCAGGTTGAGGCCAGAAATGAGGAAGCGCGCTTCGCCTTCAGCGAGTGGCCAGCGGAAATCGACTGGCCCCGACGTACCGAGCAGATTGGCGTTCAGGCTGTTGTTGCCGGCTGGATCGAGGGTGCCCGAGGCGGCGATCACGACGCTGCCGGTGGCGATATTGCCGGTCTGGATATCGATCTTGCCGCGGTCGTCGAAGGTGGTGGCAAGATCGATATTGGTCTGGCCGGCAAAAAGCGGCCGGAATGCCGATGGAAGCAGCGAGCTCAAGTCACCGCCGCCCTTGAGGTCGAGGTGGTGCAATCCGTCTGCCGTGATCTGATGCCGGGCTTCGATTGCGGCGCGCTGCTGTCCGTCGAGGGCGGCCTGCACTTTACCTTTCCAATCGGATATCGGCCCCTGGCCGTCGAGATCGATATTGACGGCCGGGCTATCCGGCAAGCCGAGAAAGCCCGCCAGCAGCCCGCCCTTCGGCTCGGAAAGCTGCGTCTTCAGCCGCAGCCGGTTTTCAGCCGGCGCATAGGCGATGTCGGCGGCAAGCCGCGCATCCGGAACCGCGTGACGGCTGACATTGACGACGGCCTCGCCGCCATCGCCGTTCGCCGAAAGGCTGCCTTCGGCGGCGAGCGCAAAGGCGCGGCCGGCAACGGGTGCGGCAAGTTTGATATCGGGCAGCGCGACGCGGTCTATATCGACCTTGATCGGAAGAGCGAATCCGCCGGAATTTTCAGCTCCGGGCCGCGAGGGCAGGGTGCGCACCGGCTTGCGCAGCACGTTGATCGCTTCGATCTCGAAGCGTTTGGCGTGGAAGGTTCCGGTCAGCAGCGCCAGCGGATTCCAGTCGATCGCGATGCCATGAATTTCCGCAAAGACGCCCCTGGTATCGGAGATGGAGATCTCGGCGGCGCGAAGCCCGCCGGTCAGAAGACCTTGCGGTTCACGAACCTGGATCGTCATGTCGCGGTTGGAAAGCGTGGAGGCTATCTTTTCGGTGACGATGCGGGCGCCAAAACTGGTGAAGCCGAAGATCGCAAGTGCCGCGACAGCGAGAATCAAAGTGACGCCGACGGCATAGCCGGTCAGCCGTACGATCCAGTTGACGATTTTTGCCAGCATTTGCATCGGCGCGGACACTACCCCGTTTTCATGACGGCTCACAGATCGGAAAACACGGGGGAATCGGCAATTCTAGAAGGATTGGCCGATGCCGGCGTAGATTCCGTAATCTGTGCCATCTTCGTACTTGTTCAGCGGCATGGCAAAATCAAGCCGCAGCGGGCCGAAAGGCGTTGCATATCGTATTCCGGCGCCGGCACCGGCGCGAATATCGGAAAAACCCGGAAAGGTGCTGTCCGATACGGTGCCGACATCGATGAAGGGCACGATGCCGATCGTATCGGTGATCTTGATGCGAGCCTCCAGCGAACCGGTCACATAGGAGCGGCCGCCGGTGGCATCGCCATTGTCGTTATAGGGCGAGATTTCCTGATAGCTGTATCCGCGCACGGAGCCGCCGCCGCCGGCAAAGAAGCGCTGCGTGGCGGGAATATCCCCAATGCTATCGCCGCCGATCAGGACGCCGGCGGCAACCTTGCCGGCAAGCACCACGCCGTCTTCCTGGCCGAACGGCAGATAGCCGGAGATCGAGCCCTCGAATGCCGCATAGGGCGTGGCGTTGAAGATTTCGTAGCCGGGCTTTGCCGAGAATGTCGCGCGATAACCCTCCGTCGGGTTGAACTTGTCGTCGCGTGCGTCGCGATCATATTGGATCGGCAGGGTGAAGGTCAGATAGTCGTTCTCGCCGAAGGCGTCATCGTCGCGCTCCCAGCTGACCTCGCCGCTCGCCGAGACCGTGTCCCGGTCGGTCAGCTCGTAGGAAAGGCCGAGCGAGGCGGTGACGAGCGTCGCGTTATAGGCATCCGGATTTTCGGTCTTGGCGACGATGCCCGCCTTCAGGGTGGCGGCGGGAAAGAAGGCGCCGGGCTTGGTGAAGAGGATGCCGGCGGAATAGTCGAGGCTGCCGACATCCGTCGTTTCGCCAAGCCGCGAGACCGCTCCCTCGATCCTCAGCGTTTCGGCTTCGCCGAATAGGTTGCGGTGGCCCCAATAGCCCTGAATGCCGAAGCCATCGGTGGTGGAATATTGCGCACCGACGCCGAAGTAGCGCCTCTTGCCTTCCGAAACCTCGATCGTCATCGGCAAGGTGCCATCAGGCGCCAGCGCATCCCCTTCGTGAATGGTGACGCTCGAAAAGACGCCGAGGGCGCGAAGCCGCTCGCCGGCTTTCTTCAGCGCTTCCGGGGAGTAGGCTTCGCCCTTGTTCAGCCGGGAATAGCGCTGGATGAAACCTGGCCTGACGGTCTTCTCGCCGGTGACGCCGACATCGCCGATCGGGGCGATGGGACCGCCCTCGGCAGCCAGGACGATATCGACGGTGTCGCTGCTGTGGTCGGCGACGACCTTGCGTTCGGTCAATTTGGCGAAGGGCCGGCCTTCGCTCTTCAATTGTTCGACGATCTTGTCGCCGGCCCTGATAATCGCCAGCGAGCCGGCCTGCGCACCGGGGGCGAGGTCGTAATCGGCGGGATTATGGTTTGCGGCATCGCCGCCGAACTGTACCTCCCTGACCTTGAAAACGGGGCCGGGAGCAATGTCGACAGTGACGGGGATCGGCCCTGACCGGTCGAATGTCGGATTGGGCGGCAGGTCGTCGATATTCTTGCCGTCGATGGTGATCGTCACCAGGCCGCCATAACGGGCCTTTTCATACAAGGCGGCGATCAGCCGCTCACGGTCGTCGCGCGCCTTGACAACGATGCCGAGATCGCCGGAAACCGGCTGCTTCTGGTCACTGAGGAGACGGGAACTGTTTTCCAGCGCTTCTTTCAGGTCGGGATCGGCGGTATCGGCCCTGAGGTCGACGTGGTAGCGCACCGGATCGGGCACCTGTTCGCCTTCGTCTTCTTCTTTGCCGAAAATGGTGATGCCGAAAAGCTTGAAGGCATAAGCGTCGCCGATCAGGACCGGTGAGAACGCAGCTGCCGCTGCGACTACCATCATGGTGCCTGTTCGCCGATACGCAGTACCTGTTTTCGGGCCTGTCCCTCTGATCCGCATCCGCCGCTTTTGGTTGTGTCTACATTGAAGCTTCGTTGCCCAGCCATGAACAGCTTAGCGACAAAATCGCGCGGGGTGTACCATTTTAAATTGCCAACGCGCTAATTTAGCACAAAAAATCCCGGACGTGTGTCCGGGATTTCCTGAATTTGCCGATTTCCAAGCGCTCTCAGCGCGGGCAACTATCGATGTAGCGGCGGCCGTAGCGGTCGCGATAGTAGCACTGGCCAGGCTGTTCGGCGACGCTGCCGATGAGGGCGCCGGACACGCCGCCGATAGCGGCGCCGACTGCCGCGCCACGGACGTTGCC
>NZ_JALBGX010000290.1:0-1351 GCF_023006465.1 Rhizobium sp. PRIMUS64
GACGCCATATCAGCGCGATTTGTCGCGACCGGCTGGTGCAGCAGCGCGGCGGCTTCGGGCAGGTTCGGGGTCAGCAGCGTGGCAAGCGGCAGCAGCCGGTGGGTCAGCACGTCGACCGCTTCAGGCGCGAGCAGGGCGGCTCCACCCTTGGCGATCATGACAGGATCGATGACGATCGGAATGTCCCGGTGGTCAGTCAGCGCACCGGCAACGGCGTCGGCGATGCCGGCATTGGCGATCATGCCGATCTTGACGGCATCGACGCGGACATCGGCAAAGACGGCATTGATCTGGTCGGCGACGAATTGCGGCGGCACCAGATGCACACCGCTGACACCTTGCGTGTTCTGCGCCGTCAACGCGGTCAGCACCGCCATGCCGTAGACGCCGCGGGCGGAAAAGGCCTTGAGATCGGCCTGGATGCCGGCGCCACCGGAGGGATCGGAGCCGGCGATCGAGAGAACGTTGCGGATCATGCACGGGCCTTTCGGATTTCTGCGGCGATGTGGCGCGTGGCCGCTTCAGGATCTGGCGTGCCGCAGATGGCGGAAACGACGGCAAGCCCTTTGGCGCCTGCGGCAAACACTTGAGCGACATGATCCGCCTTTAGCCCACCGATCGCGACCGATGGCACCGGCGAGGCCTTCACCAGCCTTGCAAGACCGTCAAAACCGATCGGCTGCTTGTGGTCGGCCTTGGTCGGTGTCGCAAACACCGGTCCGACGCCGGTATAATCGACCAGATCAGGATCAACGGCGGCGGCGAGCGGCGCGGTCTCGACCGAGAGGCCAAGGATCATGTCGGGGCCGATCATCGTCCGCGCTTTGTGTGCATCCATGTCTTCCTGGCCGATATGCAGACCGTCGGCGCCGATGGCGATTGCCGCCTCGACATCGTCGTTGACGATGAGGAGGGCGCCGGTCCCCTCCAATGCCTGTTTCAAGGCGCGGCCGGTCTCGATCATCCCGATGGTGGCGGCATGTTTGTCACGCAGTTGCACCATGGTCGCGCCGCCGGCAACGGCAAGTCGCGCCGTTTCGACCATGCCGATCCCGGCGCAGAGATCGGGGTCGAGGACGAGATAGAGCGAAAGGTCGAAAGCTTTCATGCCGCCGATATCCTCGCCCTGGCGTCAAGCGTTTCGGGGTCGAGCGCAGCTAACGCATCGAGGAAACGCCATGAGAATGAACCGGGGCCGGCCGCCCCAAGTGCGGCCTCTTCGCCGGCGATGGCGAAGGTTGCTAGTGCCGCAACCGTCGCGCCGAAGATGTCTTCGGGTGCCGTCGCGGCAAAGGCGCCGACGAGGCAGGTGAGCGAGCAACCGAGCGCGGTGACTTGCGGCATCAGCGCC
>NZ_JALBGX010000291.1:0-1333 GCF_023006465.1 Rhizobium sp. PRIMUS64
CGCAATGTCGATCATGGCTACGCCGCGACCATTCACAAGTCTCAAGGCGCCACTGTCGAGCGAACCTTCGTGCTCGCCACCGGCATGATGGACCAGCACCTGACCTATGTGGCGATGACGAGACACAGAGACCGCGTCGATCTCTATGCGGCGAAGGACGATTTTGAAGCAAAGCCGGAATGGGGACGAAAGCCGCATGTCGATCATGCTGCCGGTGTCACCGGCGCGCTCGTGGAAACAGGACAAGCCAAGTTCCGGCCAAGCGATGAAGATGCCGACGACAGTCCCTATGCCGATGTCAAGACGGATGACGGCACCCTCCATCGTCTATGGGGCGTCAGCCTGCCGAAGGCGCTCGAGGAAGGTGGCGTCTCAGAAGGCGATACCGTCACGCTGCGCAAGGACGGCGTCGAGCGGGTGACGATCAAGGTTGCCATCGTCGACGAACAAACCGGCCAGAAGCGGTTCGAGGAAAGAGAGGTCGACCGCAACGTCTGGACCGCCAGGCGGATCGAAACCGCCGCAGAACGTCAGCAACGGATCGAGCGGGAAAGCCATCGACCGGACCTGTTCAAGCAACTGGTAGAGCGCCTGTCGCGTTCCGGCGCCAAGACGACGACGCTCGATTTTGAAAGCGAGGCCGGTTATCGCGCCCATGCCGACGACTTCGCGCGCCGCCGTGGTCTCGATCACCTTTCGCTTGCCGCAGCCGGGGTGGAGGAAAGCCTTTCCCGGCGGTGGGCCGGGATTGCCGAGAAGCGCGAGCAGCTGGCGAAGCTGTGGGAGCGGGCAAGCGTTGCGCTCGGCTTCACGATCGAGCGGGAACGGCGCATCGCCTACAACGAGGAACGGGCTGAACCCCAAACCGTCTTGGAGGCGGATGTTGCTCGCGGCCGATATCTGATCCCACCCACCACAGGCTTTGCCAGGAGTGCCGAGGAAGATGCGCGGCTGGCACAACTTTCGTCTCCTGCCTGGAAGGAACGGGAAGCCATCCTCCGGCCGCTGCTGGAGACGATCTATCGTGACCCGGATGCAGCCCTTGTCGCCTTGAACGCGCTTTCATCGGATACAAGCGTCGATCCGCGCAGGCTTGCCGATGATCTTGCCAAAGCACCCGAGCGGCTCGGCCGCCTGCGGGGTTCCGACCTGATCGTCGACGGTCGTGCGGCACGCGACGAGCGAAAGGCCGCGATCACTGCCTTGATGGACTTGCTGCCGCTCGTCCGCGCCCATGCCACCCAGTTCCGCCGGAATGCCGAACGCTTCGAAAGCCACGAGCAACAGCGCCGCGCCCATATGGCATTGCCGATCCCGGCGCTCTCCGAAAAGG
>NZ_JALBGX010000292.1:0-1327 GCF_023006465.1 Rhizobium sp. PRIMUS64
CGAACGGCCGTCCAGACCGGCCGGTTCGCGGCCACTTGCCGGCTCAGGGGACAACCCCGACGCTGCGTTCGCCTCAACGACTTGCTGGTACTGCCGAAGCCGCTTGAAAGACATGGTGAGGTTTTTTCCCATGGCTTCGGTGAAGTCTTGGTAATCTTTTTTCAAGGACCTTTGCTGCATCTCGCTGCCGTTGAGCCGGCTCGCTATGCTCTCCCTACCCCTGGTTTGCAGCCAATTACTAAACTTTCGTTGATTGCTGGCTATAGTCCAGACAACATTCCTCTTGGAAGTCGAGCCCGATCCGAGCTTGCTCAGCTCTTGGTTGGCGAAGCTATCAATCATGAGGGCGTCGTCGGGATAAGGATCATGCTGTTTCAACTGCGACTCGGCGCCTAGATACTGCCGCAGCCGATCGAAACCCACGACCACTTTTTTTCCTTCTTCCTTGGTAAAGGCCCTAAAATCCTCCTTCAACGACTGTTGCTGCTCATCACTGCCGGTGAGCCGGCTGACTATGCTCTCCCTGCCCTCCCTTTTGAGCCAAGCGCTAAACTTTCGTTGCCCACTGGCATTTTTCCGAGAATTCGGGACCTCTTCCTTGGCCAAGCTATCAATGACGCGGGCGTCGTCGGGATAAGGATCATGTATCTGGCGCCCCATCAGGCGCGGCCCAGGTCCAACGGCTTGGAGTTCTTGCCCCTCAGGCGCGAGCCTCCTGAAATGAGACAGTGCTGACTGAAGACGGTTCCGACCATCCCCACCGCTTGCCAAATAATCCGCGATATCAACGGCTAGTGAATCTGGATCGTTTAAAAGCCGAGAAGCCATCGAATCTCTGTTCTCTGCTCTGAGCCAACGAGCGAACCTCTTAAGAATCCCCAAATTGTTCTCGATGGTACGCTCGGGAACCCTTCCGTCCCCTCGGCCGATGCTACCGTCGGGTAGAATTTCGTAGTTTCGGACTGCTTCCGCGAACTGGTTGATGCGGGACTCGTCATCGGGATGCATGTCCCGGTCGGCGGGGCGACCACGCTTGGCGTAATCGACGCGAACCTTGGTTGAGACCACGTGAGTCTCCGTTGCGGCATCGACGTCTTGCTGCCCCGAACCCCGCGACGACGTCTTGCCGCTGCTCAATCCGAACGCCTTCTTGAACCCTGACACCATGCGCGACTTAAATCCGCGGCTTCTGCCCTGCGGCGCCGCGGCGACTTCTCCCGCCTCCGCCATATTGCTCGATGTCTTGCTCCCCGAGCCGCCGAATCGCAAGCTGCTGGAGCCCGCCCGAGAGACGTCTATGCTGTGGCGGGCGCCGCTCAACGAGTTC
>NZ_JALBGX010000293.1:0-1324 GCF_023006465.1 Rhizobium sp. PRIMUS64
GGCGGCATCGACCAGGCCGGCCGCAATCGACAGTCCCTTGTCCGGATCAGTGACGACGGCGGCCTGGATCTGCTCGGCCTCCCCCGGCCGGAAGAATTTGGGCGACACGCCGAAGTGCGACGCCGCCGCCCGCGCCTGGTTGATCCGCTCGGAAAACGCGCCGGAGATCGCGTCCGGATCCACGTCGCCGTCAAGCGGAAGCGATGGCGAGACCGGCAGGATGCCGAAGCGCTCGGCAACGCCGATCGGATCCGTCTGCAGATCCTTTCGCTGCTCGGCCACCGTCTTTTTCGCAAAGTCGTAATCTTCGGGCGATGCGCCCTCCCCGAGGATCTTAGGCAGCGCCTTTTCCACCTCGCCGATCGGCTGGGTCCGGACCGCCTCGGCGAGCTTCAGCCGCGTTAATGTCGAGGCGACGATCTCTTTGCCTTTCGGCGCGGTGCCGGCATCCATCTGGAAACGGCTCATTTCCGAAGGGTCGACCGGCAGGCCGCGGGCAACGCGCTTGGCGATTTCCTCGCCGCGCTTGGCGAGATCCGCATCCGCCTTGCCGTCCTGCGTGCGCCTGGCGCTTTCGGCCGACGCAAGCCCTTTGTCGATCCGGTCCCAGTCGTCGGCCGTCACCCCCTCGAGCTCGCCGGCGGCGTAATCCTTCGTCATCTCGGCCCGCATCGATCTGATGTCGTCGGCCTTCATTTTCTGCGCCTGGCCGACATAGAAGCCGGTCACCCCTTCCGATCGGCTTCGGCGCTTGTAGGTTTCGGCCTCGGCCGGACTTATGATGCCACGCGCGACGCCGGCGTCGTAGTGCGCGTCGATCGATCCCTGCAGGTTCGAAAGCACGGTCGCGGCATTCTCGTCATTCGGATCGAGGCCGGCGATCGTCTGGCTCTTCTGCCCCTCGAGCGTGTCGACGCGGCCGAGATAATCTACCTTGTCCTGCGCCCGCTTGCGCTCGTCGAAAGCGTCCTTTGCCCGCTGCACGCGCACGAATGCCTGTTTCTGGAAGGCGTTCTGATACTCGGGCGCGATCTCGGAAAACACATGATCGGTCATGTGCGCCTGCAGCAGTTCGCCCATCGCCTTCTCGAGCTGGACCGGATCGTCCTTGTAGGCGTCATAGACCGCCGACTGATCCTGCAGCATCGTGAGCTCGAGCTCCTGCAGATAGGTATTCGTGCCCTTCACATTGTAGGCGCGATCGTAGATCGAATTGCCCTCGCGCGGCCGGAAGCCGCCGGCTTTGCCGGGCGTGACCTGGACCGGCGTGCGAACCGGCGTGACCGACACAGGACCATCCGCCGCCGCTGCCGGCACCCGGGCG
>NZ_JALBGX010000294.1:0-1319 GCF_023006465.1 Rhizobium sp. PRIMUS64
GGAATTTATCCCGAGCCCGATACTATGCCGAGCCCATTCCCTAAAGCCCGAGATTTCCGGTAATCCAAGAACGAAAGCTCGGCATAGTTTGGATGGCTTGGAAGACCGGGTTCGTCCTATTGCGGTCACGAGCCCTTGCCACGAATCGCGCAACTTACTAAATCTCAGGCACAGGCTAGACCCAAGCCTCCCCCCTCCTTTCGGGGAAGCATCTCACATGTAGGGTGACTACATCTCATCGAACCATCTGTTCGAGCATCGCATTAGGAGGGGTTGCGGTCTGGCTCGCAATGGAGGTTTTTGATGAAGCTTTCTGCACCAATATTCCAGCTCAAACGTCGGGCCAAGCTGATGGCTCGCAGTAACAGCGTCCCCCTGAACGAGGCACTAGACCAGATCGCACGCGAAGAGGGGTTTGGGAAATGGAGCCTGCTTTCCGCAAGCATGTCTTCTGGCCCGCTATCCGAAACAGTCCTGTCGCGTCTTGACGACGGCGACATGCTACTACTTGCGGGCCGACCCGGCCACGGCAAGACCAAGCTGGGTCTTCAGCTTCTAATAGACGCCGCTCGCGATGGCCGCAAAGCCTTGCTGTTTACCTTAGAGTTTACCGAGCAACAGGCATGGAAGCGTCTCAAATCATTGGAGGCACCGGGAGGCAACATTGCGGACGCCGTGCAGATTTTTACATCTGATCAGATCAGCGCAGAATATATCATCCAACACATGTCTGGATTAGAATCCGGCGCAATCGCGGTCATTGATTACTTGCAACTGCTTGACCAGCAGCGGAGCAAACCGGTGCTTTCCGAACAACTGCAAACTCTGGGAGAGTTCGCACAACGCACTGGCGTTGTCCTCGGTTTTATTTCCCAGATAGACAGGTCATTTGAAACGGAGGGCAAACGGCTTCCTGACATTGGAGACGTTCGCTTACCAAACTTCGTCGATCTGGGTCTCTTTTCCAAAGCATGCTTCCTCCACAATGGAGAGGCCCAGCTACAAGACGTTGCATGACTGCCTGCCGCGACCTCGATGGTCGCGGCTCCTTCTCTCATGACCGCTGATGGCGCTGTCCTGCCTTAGTGAAAGCTCCCCGATGATTGGTGGGCTCGGCATGACATCGCGGCCCTCACCGCGATGTCATGGTCTCCGCCAAGGATCAAAGTTGTCGAGAAACGAGGAATAGTCATGCATATCTCCGCTACGTTGCAGTTGCGGAGACAGACTATTATGCCGAGCTTTCGTTCTTGGATTACCGGAAATCTCGGGCTTTAGGGAATGGGCTCGGCATAGTATCGGGCTCGGGATAAATTCCT
>NZ_JALBGX010000295.1:0-1193 GCF_023006465.1 Rhizobium sp. PRIMUS64
AAACCGCCTATGCGCTGTTCGCGTTGCACGTGATGGATGGGCGCGAAGAGCCGACAGGGCGCGCCCGCATCGCGCTGGCGGTCGCGCACGCGCTGGAGTGGATGCTCGCTCGCCATGGGGCGCATGAATTGCCGCAAACGCCGCTGTGGATCGGCAAGGAATTGTATTGCCCGACCCGGGTCGTGCGCGTGATCGAACTCGCCGGCTTGTGGCTGGCTCTTCGTTGGGGGCGGTGCACCCCGGCCGAGGGAGCAGGAGGAATAGCGCAATGATCCCGACCGAAAGCGCGCTGCAGCAAGTACTGGAGTGGGGGCGTTCCCTGACCGGATTCGCCAACGAACATGCCGTAGAAGCAGTTAGGGGCGGACAGTACATCCTGCAGCGTATCCAACCGAGCTTGCACGATATCAGCGCCCGCACCGGCCGCGATCCGCAGGACGAAAAGCTGATCGTGACGTTTTATCGCGAGTTGGCGCTACTGTTTTGGCTCGACGATTGCAACGACCTTGGCCTGATCGCGCCGGAGCAGCTGGCCGCGGTGGAGCAGGCGCTGGGGCAGGGCGTGCCATGCGCGCTCCCCGGTTTCGAGGGATGCGCTGTGCTGCGCGCTTCCCTGGACGCGCTCGCCTACGATAGGCGCGACTATACTGAGCTTCTTAACGATACCCGGTGCTACTGCGCGGCGCTGCGCGCCGGACACGCGCAGGCGGCGGGGGCGCAACGCTGGTCGTACGCCGAATACTTGCACAATTCCATCGATTCGATCGCCTACTCGAACGTGTTCTGTTGCCTGTCGTTGCTATGGGGGCTGGACATGGCGACCCTGCGCGCGCGTCCGGCGTTTCGCCAGGTGCTGCGGCTCATCTCCACGATAGGGCGCCTGCAGAACGATCTGCATGGATGCGCCAAGGATAGGTCGGCGGGAGAGGCCGACAACGCTGCCATCCTGCTCCTGCAGCGTTATCCGGCTATGCCTGTGGAGGATTTCCTCAACGACGAGCTGGCCGGCCATGCGCGCATGCTGCACCGAGTGATGGTGGAAGAACGCTTTCCTGCACCATGGGGACCGTTAATCGAGGCCATGGCGGTCATTCGCGCGAAGTACTACCAGACCTCGACCAGCCGCTACGGCAACGATGCCGCGGGGGGAGGCCAACGTGCGCCGGCGTGAACGCGCGGGAGGCGGCGGCGTG
>NZ_JALBGX010000296.1:0-1109 GCF_023006465.1 Rhizobium sp. PRIMUS64
AGGGAGAACGACATTTACCTTTTCCAGCAATAGGGTGGAGATGGATCGAGCAATAGATGCCAGTCGTTCTTGAAAAAACACCCAAACCGTTGAGAGAGAATCCGTTTTTACGCGGCCACGTGCAGCGCGCCAACCCAGATGAGACGATCCCCAGTGCCCGGGGCAACATCGAATGTGCACGTCGCCAGTCTTCCTTCAAAACGTTGACGTTTGGGCATCCCAAGAGGCGACGGTGTCGCATCTGAAGTGTAGACAGATACGGATGCGGGAAGAGCCTCGGGGGCGAAGGAGGCTGGCGCGGTCGCTGAAGTGCTTAGTGCCGTCTATGACGGCCTATCCTTTGCGGGTTCTACTATGGCTTCAGGCCCGGACGAAACCCGCCCATGGCGCCGGATGCATTTCATACGGCGATCATGAACCAACGTGTGAGTTGGGTGCTCGATGCCGACCCCGTATCCTGCAACTATCAAACTATGCCTGCGGGCGGGTGCCGCGGTGGACCGACTTGTTCATCACGCAACGATCTTCGAAATGAACGTCGAAAGCTATCGACGACGTTCCGCCATGGGGGTCAAACGCCGGCGCGGCAGGCCAGCCTCATTCGCGACAATCAAAGGCACCGCACAGTTTGTCGCGCGCATTGCCTCGCCTGAACTGCTCCCTGAGAATGGGTTATTGCCTCATCTAAATTGCTCCCGCCGAATCAACCTCGGGAGCTGTGATGAGGAAGGTCAGCATGGCGACACGTGCGGAATTGGTGGCAGCGATCAGTTGTCGCTATGTGTTAGGCGGGCGGGCCGAGAAGGCGAGGATGTTAGACGAGTTCGTGGCGCTCACGGGCTTTCATCGCAAGCATGCGATGCGACTGCTGCGAGGAGAACGCAAACCGGCGAAGGGTGGTCCTCGGCCAGGGCGCCGGGTTTACGGCGACGACGTGCGGGCAGCGCTCGTCGTTGTTTGGGAGGCGTCGGATCGAATTTGCGGCAAGCGACTACACCGTAAGCGGCAAGCTGAGACCGTTCAGCGCGCGTAATTCCACGGCATGAGTGCATCGAGATCGCTGCTCGACCAGCCGTTGGCGATCCGCTCAAGTGTTTGGGTGAGCCAAG
>NZ_JALBGX010000297.1:0-1104 GCF_023006465.1 Rhizobium sp. PRIMUS64
CGGAGGAATTTCCTTGCCGGTAATCTCCGAGACCTTCATCAGGAATTCGTCGGTCGCCTGAACACCCAGCGGATAATGGAACGAAGCCGTAACCTGACCGACCTCCTTGCAATATTCCAGCGTTTTGCGCGTGTTATAGTGCTGCAGCGACAGGGTCGCTTCGGCATTCAACGCCGTTTTCAAGTCCTCGATCTTCGTGCCGCCGTCATACATGCGGTACGTACCGTCAGACGGCGTGTCGAACTGGTCGGAGGCATCCTGGATGAAGATGTAGGATACGCCCATCATGTCGAGCAGGCGCTTCAGTTCGCGGTTGTTGCCGACGCAGAAGCCGTCGAAGCCGGGAATGATGTTGATGGCTTGAGCAACCTCCTTCCGCTCGTTGCCTTTCCAGAAGTTCTCCAGAATGCCCTTGATCATGCCGTCATAGCCATCGACGTGGCTGCCGACGAAGGCAGGCGTGTGGGCGAAAGGAACATCGAAGTCGTGCGGGACCGACCCTTCGTTCTTTGCGTTTTCGATGAAGCCGTGGAGGTCGTCTCCAATGACTTCGGCCATGCAGGTGGTCGAGACGGCGATCATCTTCGGATCGTAGAGCTTGTATGTATTGGCGAGCCCGTCGACCATGTTCTTCAACCCGCCGAACACTGCCGCGTCCTCCGTCATCGAGGACGAGACCGCCGATGAAGGCTCCTTGAAGTGACGCGACAGATGCGAACGGTAATAAGCGACGCAGCCCTGGCTGCCATGGACGAAGGACATCGTTTGCTCAAAGCCTGCGGCTGCGAAGACGGCACCGAGCGGCTGGCAGGCTTTGGCCGGGTTCACGACCAGGGCTTCGCGGCCCAGGTTCTTTTCGCGATACTCCCAGGTCTTCGTGAAGTCGTTTTGATCGGCAACGACCTGATCCGGGTGGGGGCATTCGAAATTGGCTTTCTTCTCGGCGAGCATCTGCCTGTATTCCGGCTCGCGGAACAGGGGAGCATGGTCGAGAACTTTTTCCGCCGACTGCGGCATAGTAAGCACCTTTCTTTTCATCGCGCCGCACCGGTGGCGGCAATGGGATGTCATCTGTCACGAGTGCGGATCAAGTCCGATGGGAAG
>NZ_JALBGX010000298.1:0-1103 GCF_023006465.1 Rhizobium sp. PRIMUS64
GACGGCGTCATGAAAAACGAAAAGATCTATGTAACGAAGCCCAGCCTGCCGCCGCTCGAAGAATTCATTCCGTCGCTGGAAGCAATCTGGAACAATCGCGTCCTGACCAATGGCGGGCCATTCCACCAGCAGCTGGAGCAGGAGCTCTGCAACCATCTCGGCGTGAAGCACATCAGCCTTTTTTCCAACGCCACGGTCGCGCTGCTGACGGCGCTTCAGGCGCTCCGCGTCACGGGCGAAGTCATCACCACGCCTTATTCCTTCGTGGCCACTTCGCATTCGCTTCTCTGGAACGGCTTAAAGCCCGTCTTCGTCGACATCGATCCGGTGACGCTCAATGTCGATCCAGCGAAGATCGAGGCGGCGATCACGCAGCAGACGACGGCGATCATGCCGGTGCATTGCTACGGCCACCCTTGTGACGTCGATGCTATCCAGAAGATCGCCGATCTCTACAATCTGAAGGTCATCTATGACGCCGCCCATTCCTTCGGCGTGGAAGACGAGCGGGGAAGCATTCTCAATCACGGCGACCTTTCCATCCTGAGCTTCCATGCGACGAAGGTTTTCAACACATTCGAAGGCGGGGCCATCATCTGCCCGGATGTCAAGACGAAGACCCGCATCGACCAGCTGAAGAACTTCGGTTACGTCGACGAAGTGACCGTGGTGGCGCCAGGCACGAACGGCAAGATGAGCGAGTTCAACGCTGCGCTCGGCCTGTTGCAGCTGAAATACATCAAGCTCGCGCTCGAAAGGCGTGGTTTGATCGACAGTGCATATCGTGAGCGGCTCCGCGGCGTGGCCGGCATAGAATGCCTGGACCGTTCCGGCGAGACCGTCTCCAACTTCTCTTATTTCCCGATCCTCGTACGCCCTGACTATCCCATTTCACGCGATGGGCTCTATGAACGGCTGAAGGAAAACAGCATTCATCCGCGCCGCTATTTCTATCCGCTGATTTCAAGCTTCTCGATGTACCGCAGCCTGCCTTCCTCGCAGCCCTCGAATCTGCCGGTCGCAACCGAGGCCGCACAGCAGGTGCTCTGCCTTCCCATCTATCCGGACATGGAGATGGAGATCGTCGACAAGGTCTGCGCGCT
>NZ_JALBGX010000299.1:0-1066 GCF_023006465.1 Rhizobium sp. PRIMUS64
CACGTGCCGAGTTCAGATCAACTTCGCCGCTGCAGCAGGTTGATCCATCGATCGAAGGCCGCAGCGGATTGTCGCTCGACCATACCGAATGGCTGGGCGACCAGCATATCCAGACGGATTATGAGCTGCTAATGCAGGACTTGCAGCGAAACGATCCGGATCTCGCCGCCAGGACGCGGCTTATCGATCCCCTGATAGCCCATTATCATCTGCGCCTGGGCGATGAGAGGACCGCGCTGAGCGCTTTCCAGCGCATCGTTAATGATCAGAATGGAAGAGATACAGCCGACTTCCTGTTCCTTCCAGTGAGCGATGCCAGTGCTTCGGATCCTGATCACCGGGGCACCCATTGGTCGCTGCTACTCGTTGACCGTCGCAACCGCGAGGGGCCGGCTGCCTATCACTATGACTCCTTCCGGGGCCAGAACAACGAGTTTGCAGCAATGCTCGCACAAAGGTTGGGTACCCGTCTGGAGCCCGTCCGCATGACCCAACAGCGCAACGACTATGATTGCGGAGTCTTCGTGGTTGACGGCACGCGGGCGCTCGTTAGACGACTGGCGCGAAGAGGCCGGCCAGCCGTGCTGCACCTCGACAACCTCGTCGCCGATCGGGAGCAACTCCAACGACGTCTGAGCACCGCGCCCAACGGTGATCGAGCGGGGGCTGCGGCGGCTGGACCGGAGTCCTCCACACAGATCGCCGATCCCGCAGAGTTTTGGCATGGAGTGACTCAATCAGGCCAGCTTCCCGATAGCTGGAATACAGCGCCCTTCCGGCAGGATTTGCCGTCAGCCGCCTATTCACCGGTGCAAAGCGTCAATCCGCCAGACGCACCATGGGAGCAAAGCTTGGGGGCATCGATCTTCGGCACCCCACAGTACACGCTGCCTGTGGACGACTTGGGAGAAGCTGTCCCTCCGAGCTGGCAACACCGCAATCAACCGGCACCGGCTGGCCTTCGGCTTGCAATGTCCTGGCTTGAGTTGCTGCCGAGCGCGGACAACCCCCAGACCAGCATCACTATCCATGGTGTGCCCTACACGGCCACTCTGGGGCCATCAGG
>NZ_JALBGX010000029.1:0-63440 GCF_023006465.1 Rhizobium sp. PRIMUS64
GGACGCGCAACGGCCGCGCTCCGGGCGGGCCTCGCCTATCATCTCGCAGCCTTCTGCCCCGCGGTCGATCGCCCGACCCTTGCGAGGCTCAAGGCCGTCTACGGCGAGGAAGCGGTCGCATTCGCCCTCGGCCACATCAATCTTTCCACGGCAACGCCGCCGCTTGATCTGTTGAGCGAGCAGGCAAGGCATGTCGTCGAGGCCGATGGCTGGTCGATGCTGGCGCTTCTGGCAGACGAATACCGGATCTCTGCGGCATGGCGGTGGGCGGGCTGGCGCGACATGGCCGAAAACGGCTCGGCTTCCCTCTTGAAGAGCCCGGCGCTCGTTCTGGCGACGGCCGCTGTCGACGAGGTCGCCTCCATACAGGAAGGCGCCGGACGATGAGCTCGGGATTTGCGCGCCACGACCGCATCATTCCGGCGGAGAGTTTCGGCCAGATCAGAGAGGCGGCGCAAATTCTGGAGGCTGCCCGCCACGACGCCGCCCAATCGCAGGCGACACTTGCCGCCGCCAGCGAGCAGGCCGCCCAAAACGGCTATCGCGACGGGTTCGAACAGGGCGTTCGCGATGCCGCCGCACGGCTTGCCGCCTCGCTCGGAAAAGCCGAACAGGAAATTGCCAATCTCGACAGCTGGGTCGAGGCGGTGGTTCTGAAATCGGTCGGATTGATCCTCGGATCGATGGAGGCCGACGAGCGCACGAGGCGATTGGTCCGCCACGCCATATCCCAGACCGCTGAGGCCCAGGAGATCGCCCTGCATGTCGCCCCCGACGATGCCGCCATGATCGCCCGGGCAATTGCGGATATCGATCACCGCATCACTATCGAGACGGATCCGCTGATGTCTGCCGGCGAGATTATTCTGGAGACGTCGGCGGGACGCAGCCAGATCGGCTTGAAAGACCAGCTCGCCACCGTGATCGAGGCCCTCGTCCATGGTTGACGCGTTGCTTCGGATGGAGCGGAGACTCGAACAAACGGACGTGCGGCGGCAGAGCGGGCGCGTAAAGAGTGTTTCGGGCCTGCTGGTGCGGGCGCTCATCCCCTCGGTCAGGATCGGCGAGCTTTGTGAACTGCATGAGCCGGGCCGAGGTCGCATCGGCCTTGCCGATGTCGTCGGCATCGACGGCGAGACGGCGCTTCTCTCGCTTCACGGCGAAACCCGCGGCATCTCCCTGCGCACGGAAATCGTCCCGACCGGCCGGGAACCGGCCGTCTCCGTCGGCAATTTCCTGCTCGGCGCGATCGTCGACGCACACGGCAATATCCTGCGTCCCTCCGCCAACCCCGCCGGCGAGGACGCGCGTTTCCTGCAGCCGCTCTACGGCCAGCCGGTCGATCCTCTGTCGCGGCGCCCCATCCGCCAGCCGTTTACCTCGGGGATTGCCGCCCTGGACGGATTGCTGACCTGCGGCCAGGGCCAGCGCATCGGTATTTTCGGCGCGCCTGGCGCCGGCAAGTCGACGCTGGTGTCCCAGATCGTCGCCAACAACAAGGCCGATGTGATCGTCTGCGCCCTGGTCGGCGAACGCGGACGCGAGGTCGGCGAATTCGTTGCCGGCAACATGCCGGAAGGCGTCCCCTCGAATGTGGCGTTGGTTGTCGCCACATCCGATCGCCCGGCGCTGGAGCGGTTCAAGGCGGTGATGACGGCAACGGCGATCGCCGAATATTTTCGCGAGCAGGGAAAACATGTGCTGCTCGTCATCGATAGCGTCACCCGCATGGCCCGCGCCTTGCGCGAAGTGGGGCTTGCTGCCGGCGAACCGCCGGTGCGACGCGGCTTTCCGCCTTCCGTATTCGCCGTCTTGCCACAGATCTTCGAGCGCGCCGGCAACAGCGCAAACGGCACGATGACAGCTTTCTATACGGTCCTCGTCGAAGGCGAAGAGCAGGACGATCCGATTGCCGAAGAAACCAGATCGCTGCTGGACGGCCATATCGTGCTCTCCGACAAGATTGCCAGGGCGGGCAATTTTCCGGCGATCGATGTGCTGGCCAGCCGAAGCCGGACGATGAGCGCGGTGGTGAGCGAGAGCCATCGCCAGGCCGCCGACAGGCTGCGCGCCCTGCTGGCCCTCTATGACGAGGTGGAACTGCTGATTCGCGTCGGCGAATATCGCCAGGGGCGCGATGCCGCCGTCGACGAGGCCGTCGCCAAACACGGGCTCATCCAGCGCTTCCTGTTTGACGGCCAGGGCAAGCCGCAGCCGTTCGGCGTGATCGTCGAAGCGATCGAGGAGCTTGTCCGATGAATATCGCAGCGACCGCATGGCCCCGGTCATCGATGGCCGAGAGCTTCTTTTCCCGTTCCGACACGATGATGCGCGCCGCCTGGCAAATTCCGGTCCGGGAGCAGACGCTTTCCGTTCGCCCACTGTCCCCCGATATCGCAGCCGCGCGGATCGTCGATCCGGTCGGTCTTCTCTGCCGCATCGGCGAACGGGAGCAGATGCTGATTGCGTCGGCCGGCGCATTGCGGTTGCTGGCCGAAAGGCTTGAACCGCTGCTCCTCTGGGAAAAACTGTCGCCGCATGAACAGGCGGCGGTGGTCGAACATCAGTTCGTCGAGGCCTTCGAGGCAATCGAGAACAAGATCGGCATCAGCCTGTCGCTGCTGCAGATCGGCGTGGAGCCGCAGCCGGATGCCAGCGGCAATTTCGGCTTCGAAATCGGCTGGAACGGCATGAGCCTGCCCTTGAGCGGCCGCTTCGACGAGGCTTTTCTGAACGGGCTGGTCGGCTGGGCGAGCCGCCTGCCGCGCCGCACGCTCGATGCCCTGACGACGACCGTCGGCATCCGGCGCGGTTATGCCGTGCTGTCGGTCGGTGAGATCAAATCCCTGCGATTGGGGGACGGCATCGTCATCGATGGGGCGGCGCCGGAGACCGTGATCGCGATCACGGGTGAACGTTACCTTGCAACCTGCATGCGATCGGACAAAGGCGCGGTCCTCACCCAGCCGCTTCTGTCGACGCCAACCGGACCAATGAGGCATTTCATGACGAATGAAACCGTCGATCAGGAATTGCAGGGCGAGCCGCGTCCGTCGCCTGTCGACAGCATCCCGATCAAGCTGGTCTTCGATGCAGGACGGCTGGAGCTTCCGCTTCGCACACTCGAGACGATCGGCGAAGGTTATGTCTTCAATCTCGACAGGCCGCTGACGGATGCCGTCGATATCATCGCCCAGGGCCGTGTCATCGGGCGGGGGGAAATTATCTCCGTGGATGGATTGAGCGCCGTTCGCGTGACAATGCTGCACGACTGATGGAACAGACCTTTCCTCTTGCCCAGAGCCTCGTGGCGATGGCGGCGATCTCGATGCTGCCGGTCATTGCCGTGATAGCAACCTCCTTTACCAAGATTTCGGTCGTTCTCCTGATCGTGCGCAATGCGATCGGCATCCAGCAGACACCGCCGAATCTCCTGGTCTTTGCGATCGCCATCGTGCTCTCGGCCTTCGTGATGAACCCGGTGCTGCAGAACAGCTGGCAATTGCTGCTCGCCCATAGCGGCGATTTCGCCACGGTCAGTGGTATGGCGGACGGCATGGTCAAGGTGGCGGCACCGCTGAAGGATTTCATGCTGAAATTTTCCGATGCCGAGGTCCGCGACTTTTTCGTCCAGGCATCGCAGAAAATCTGGGCAAACGCACCGGTTAGCCCGATCGCCTCCGACGACATCACCGTTCTGACGCCGAGCTTCCTCGTTTCGGAACTGACGCGGGCATTCGAAATCGGATTTCTGATCTATCTGCCCTTCCTGATGATCGACTTCGCCGTCTCCGCCATTCTCGTGGCGCTCGGCATGCAGATGATGTCGCCGACGGTGGTTTCAACGCCGCTGAAGCTGCTGCTCTTCGTCTCGATCGACGGCTGGCGGCGACTGCTGGAAGGTCTGGTGCTATCCTATGCGCAGTGAGCAGCCTGCCATGACGAACGCACCGGTTCGGGTGCCTGCCGCGCAGACCGGAAAGGCTTGCCGTCATGGGTGAGGATCAGGTCGCAGCCGAAATCGGCATGTCCGTGATGGCGACCTTCGCCTTGGCCGGCCCTATTCTGGGCCTTGCCGCACTTCTCGGCCTCGTCATCGCCATCTTCCAGGCGGCGACGCAGATCCAGGAACAGACCATCGCGCAGATCGTCAAGATTTTCGTGATCTCCATCACCCTGCTGCTGTTCGGCCGGGTGTTGGCAACGCCGCTGATCGAACATTCCGTTCACATCCTCAACGACTTCCCGACCATGGTTCAGTGAGGCGAGGCGGATGGGGCCGGATCATCTTCCGCTCGTCGGCATCGAGGTCGCGGCACCGGCCGCAGCCATGCTCGGCGCCGCCCGCGCGCTCGGGATACTGCTGATCTTCCCGATCTTCTCGCTGTTCAGCATCGTCGGCATCCTGCGTTTCGGCCTCGCAATCGGCCTGTCGGCGCCCTCCGTCGCCTTCGCTTATTCGACGCTGGCGCTGGGGGATACGTCCTGGTTCGATCTGGCCGCCCTTTCGATGAAGGAACTTTGCTTCGGGGCGCTTGTCGGCATGGGGCTCGGCATTCCCTTCTGGGCGGCCCAGGCGGCGGGTGATATGACTGATGTCTATCGCGGTGCCAATGCCGCCAATCTCTTCGACCAGATCAACGCGCTGGAAACCGCGCCGCTCGGTTCGCTGATGATGTCGATCGCCCTGGTGATTTTCGTCAGCGCCGGCGGCATCATCGATCTGGTCGCGATTTTCTACAAGTCGTTCGAGTTCTGGCCGCTCTTCAAGCTCATGCCCGCCATGCCCGACGATCCGCTCGACATGATCCTCGGTGTATTCGGCCGGCTGTTCAAAGCGGCCGGATTGCTTGCCGCCCCGTTCATGATCGTCACCTGCGCGCTCGAATTGTCGCTGGCCTTCGTTGGCCGCTCGTCGAAACAATTCCCGCTGAACGATAGCCTGCCGGCCATCAAGAACTTCGCGGTCGTGGTCATTCTCGTCATCTACACGGCCTTCATCTCCAGCTATTTCCACGATCTCTGGATCGACGGATTCAACGAGGTGAAAGCCATGCTGGAGGTGACCCATGGCCAAAAATGACGATACCGAAGAAAAAACCCTGCCGCCGAGCCGGGTGAAGCTCGATCGGCTCCGCCGCGAGGGCCAGGTTCCCCGCTCGAAGGAAATCCCGGTTGCGATCTCCGTTCTTGCCATCGCCGTCTACGTCACCTGGGGCTTGCCTGATATCCTCGAGGATTTCACCCGCAGTTTCGATAGCGGCCTGCAGTCCGCCGCGCGGGCCGACCTCTCCGACGCCGTCACTGTCGGCTTGAGCGAAACCGGCGTGGCGCTGCTCGATCTCATGTGGCTGCCGCTTGCCATGGGTCTTGCCGCGACCATCCTGGTGTCGATCCTCGACGGGCAGGGGTTTCCCGTATCGTTCAAACATATGAGCTTCGATTTCACCCGGCTCAATCCGTTCGAGGGCATCAAGAGGCTTTTTTCGCTCGCGAGCATCGCCGAGTTCGTCAAGGGGCTCGTCAAGTTTGTCCTGCTCGCCGCCGCCGGCGGCGGTGCGATCCTCTATTTCCTCAACAGCATCTTCTGGTCGCCTCTTTGCGGAGAAGCATGCACGCTCTCCACGACAGCCCATCTCCTCGGCTCGATCCTCGTCATTGCCGCCGGCATCATGGTGGCGGCGGCCTTTTTCGATATCCGCATTTCGCGCGCGCTGTTCAGGCACGAACACCGCATGACCAAGACCGAGGCGCGGCGCGAATACAAGGATACCCAGGGCGACCCGAAGCTGAAATCGGCGCGCCGGCAAATCGGCGCGGAAATGCGCAGCAGCCCGCCGCGCAGGCAAGGACCAGGCCGGCAATGAAAAGCGGGAGCCTAAGCCGCCCGCTTGATCTTCGCTTTGCGGTTCCGGTGGTCGGGCGTCTCAGACGCCCGATTGGTTGTCACCTACACGCGTCCAGTTCTTCACATCGTCCAGCGTGATATCGGAGAGGAACGTCACGCTGGCAAGCGAGCTGTCGGTGCGGAAGACGTTGCTGCCGTGGGAGAACGCCCCGCCATCGATGGTGACGTCGGCGTCGATCTGCTTGCCGCCGTTGGTGCGCACGAGCGTGGTAAAGCCGTCAGCGACGAAATCCTTCAGATAGAACCTCGTGTCGGCATTGATCTGGAAGATCTTGTCGGTCGCGCCCTTGGCGGAGCCACCGATAATAGTGACGTCGCCGGCGCTTTTTACCGTCAGCGCATCCTCGCCGACATTCTGCCAATTGACGTTTTCGAGCGTCGCGCCGCCATAGACGTGAATGCCGTCGGCGCCATTCTCGCCGAGATCGACATTCTTGAGCGTGGCGCCGTTCTTGAGAATGAACAGCGGCGATTGGGTTTCGGACTGGCCGCCATCGCCGAGCTTGGACGAGGCCGTATAGGTCGCGCCCTTGCCGTCGAACACGCCGCCATCCACGACGATCGGCTCGTTGACGACGATGACGCTGCCCTCTTTCGAGAGGTCGGGTTTTTCCGTCGTGGTCTGCAAAGTCGTGGCCTGTTTCTCGTCGGATGGATCCACCTTCTTGGAGTGGGATTGCCAGTTGATGTGCTTGCGCAGCAGATCCTTGGGGTCGGAATCCATGCCGTTTTCCGACGTTTCCCGCGACTTCGGCACATAGGAGGTCAGCGTCGGCGGGTTGCCGGAGAAATCTTCGAAGGGCGAGACCTTGCGGGTTCGGATGGCGGTGAAATCCGTGTCGGCCCTATTGCTGCCGCCAAGGCAATCGGACTCAAGGTCGAAACGGGAGGTTCTGTCGAAGTCTATGGGCCTTTGTCCATCTACGCCACACATTGCATTCATCCCCAGTTGGTCTCGTCTACTTCACTTGCTCTATCAGCCCGGCCTTTGTTTGGAGCCGGCAGCGTTCCGGATTTGCCCGATCTCTCCGATGGTTTCGATCGTTATATCCCTGTCGATCTCCTCCGCCGCCAGCACCGGAATGCGGCAGTTGTGGTGGATCATCAGCGTCTGGGTGAGCAGGCGCCACTCGCCCGGCACGATGATGATGGGATCGTATCCCCGCTCGTTGGCGTCCTCGAGAGCCTGCCTGGCTTTCTCGGCCAGCAGGCGCAGCCTTTCGGCTATCTCGATCTTCTCGGTCGCTCCAGCGGCGTCATAGGAGCGGATGAAGTGGTCCCATTCGGCGGGAAGCACCAGCGCCGGCAGCAATCCGCGCCGGTCGAGAAGCCCGAAGGCGATCTGCTTGACCAGCGCGGCGCGCGCCATTTCGGCCAGGGCATCCGGCGCGTGATCGGTGCCGGCGTGCAGCATCACTTCCAGCAGTCCGCGCGGCTGGGAAAGCGTCACGCCGGAATCCAGCAGGCGTCTGACGACCGCGACCGTCAGCATCAGCGGCACCTGGGTGGCGACGTCGATCGCCAGTTTGCCGAGACGCGGTTCGAGGCTGCCCAGCCATTGTGCCGCGTCGTCGACGCTGAACAGGGCGCCGATATGGCGGCGGACGATGCGCACGATGTCGTCGGCAATCTGTTCGGCCGTCCGTTCGGGACCGCAGCTGACGAGACCGGCGGGCACGTTTTCGACCTGAAGGTGGATCAGATCCTCGGCCATGCGGGGATCGGCGTTGAACGTCGGCACCGTCACGGAGACGCCGACGGCGCGCGCCGCCATGCGGATCCGCCCGTCCAGCATTTCGCCGAGCCGCATCGCCTCAAGCCGCGCCAGCGTTTCCACCGAGACGGTGGCGACGACGGGATCGCCATATTTCGTCCGGTCGAGCGGATAGGAATTGGCGCTTTCCACGGCATTCGCCGATCCGGCTGCGGCCGGGCCGGTGCGCCGGCGATGCACCATAAAGGCAAGGCCCGCCAGGCACAGGCCGATTGCGCCGAGCACGCCTGTGGGAAATCCCGGCACGAAGCCCGCGCAGATCGTCAGCGCCGCCGCAATCGCCAATGCGCGGGGCTCCCGGAAGAGTTCGCGGCCGATATCGCTGCCGAGGCTGCCATTGCCGTCATCGGACACGCGGGTCACGACGATACCCGCCGAGACTGCCATCAGAATGGATGGGATCTGCGAGACCAGGCCGTCGCCGATCGACAGCAGCGTATAGAGATGGGCCGCCTCGGCAAAGCTCAGGCCCTTCTGGAAGATACCGATCGCCAGGCCGCCGATGAGATTGACGGCGACGATCACCAATCCTGCGACCGCATCGCCCTTGACGAAGCGCATGGCGCCGTCCATCGCGCCGAAGAACTGGCTCTCCTGTTCGAGACGCGACCGGCGCTTCTGCGCGGCTTCCGTGCTGATATGGCCGTTGCGCAGGTCGCTGTCGATGGCGAGCTGCTTGCCCGGCATGGCGTCGAGCGTGAAACGGGCGCCGACCTCGGCGATGCGCTCGGCGCCCTTCGTCACCACGATGAACTGCACCAGCGCCACGATCAGGAAAATGATCAGCCCGACGACGACATTTCCCGCAACGACGAAATCGCCGAAGGCCATGATGATCTCGCCGGCATCGGCGTCCGCCAGCACGAGCCGGGTCGAGGAAATCGTCAAGGCCAGGCGGAACAGCGTGCCGATCAGAATGACCGCGGGAAAGGTCGCGATTTCAAGCACGCTCTTCAGATAGGTCGTGGTGATCAGCACCACGAAAGCGAAGGAGAGATTGAAAGCGATCAGCACGTCCAGAACGATTGTCGGAAGCGGCAGCACCAGCATCGTCACGACGGAGGCGAAAAAAACCGCAAGCAGCATATCGGTGCGCTGCGCAAGCATGGCGATGGCGGATGACCTTACCTTCATGATCCGGCTTCCGACGCCATCGCCTATTCTTGTTCGCTGCTGGAAATTTCGGCGAGCTTCGGCTCGGCATTGCCGGCAGAGGCGAAATTGACCGTATCGTCCTCACTGTCACGGGAAACGATCATCTGGTCTTTGCCGATCTCCTTGATGCGCCAGCCGCTCGCAACGACATCGCCTTCCTCGTAGCGGCGACCGTCGGAGCCGATGATGAATCTGACGGGCGTATAGCCGGCGGCGGCGACGAAGCCGTCGAGACCGGAAGAGAGGGCGGTGAGATCGACGATGGAAACGGAACCCCGCCGGCTCATCGAGGCGATGATGCTGCGCAGCTTGGTCTCATCGGGCAGGCCGAGAGGCCGCGATCCTTCGCCGATGCGAATTTCGTCGGCGGTGGCGACGATGCTCAGATCTTGGGGAAGCTGAGCCATACGAATGGCCTGGCGGATTTCGGCAGCGATCGCCGCCGATGACGGCGCCGGTTCGGGCGCGGCGGAAACCTTGACGAGCGGGGCTTCGTGAGCCGGCGCATCGCTGTTGTAAAGGCCGGCCAGCAAAAGCAACGCCGCCAGCCCGAGAAGGCCGGCAGCCGCAATCCGGCGCGGCTCGAACCGCACGCGCCGGGCGCCGAGACCTTCGAGTTCGCAGATCGTGCCGTCGAAGGAGATGGTCTGTCTCTTCGTAAGGCTCATCGTCCGATCGCGCGGGATGGAACGACCGTCGATCGCCACGTCATCCCGCAACGCGGTCAACGACACCGTGTCGGAGCCGCGGGAGCGCTGCAGACTGATGGCAAAGGCGGGTTCCGGTTTGGCGCCTAGGATGATCAGGTCACAATCGGCGCTGCCGCCGACCACCTGCCGCTCCGCCGTCAACGGCAGAATGGAGCTGCGCCCGGCGCGCGTGATGCGCAAGACCGGTCCGCCGCTGCCTGACGCAGTGTTGCCGGCGTTACCTCTGAATGTCGGCGAAGAGGGATCTAGATCCATGGTCATCTTGTTCCCGAACCGTCCGTCGAGCGGCTTTTATTGTCTTCGAGAGCGGGGAAGCGAGACGGGCGAACCCGTCTCGCCATTGTTTCAATCAGCCTGGGCCGATCTTCTTGATGGCGTTTGCGACGCCATTGATCTTGGTGATTTCGGTTGCAACCTGCAGGCTCTGCGCGGTCGCTTCGTTCTGGGCCGACTTGAAGGCGGAAATCGCCGAGCCGATGCCCGCATCAAGTGTCGAAGTACTAGTGCTGGTAGCCATGTCTTGAACTCCTTGCATGGTTTTGGCGGCCAGAACCTTGCAGAATTCAAGATCGAATTCAATAGCTTATGTTAAAAAGTTATTAATTCGCGATATGTACAACAAATGCGCGAAATGGATATCCGTCCTGTTCCCAGCAGACCGATGATCTGCAACAGTAGATCAGATAATTATTAATAGACTGGATTTTGCAGCCCCTGCCTTCCTTCGTTCATTAGTTGTCGGGCGATATCCGGATCGTGAGGTAAACTCAGATGTTTGCGCGTTTTGTTTACATGGCCGCTATCGGACTGCTGGCCTCCTTTCCTCCACCGGCCGGCGCCAGCGAGCGGGAGGTGCGCCTGGATGTCGTCTCCCTGCCGCTTGGCGATGTTGTCCAGACGTTGTCCTTCATGTCCGGCATCCCGGTCACGACAGTCGGGACACTGAGCGGCAAGGTCGAGCACTGGTCCGTGCGGGAAAGCGGAGCCAAGGCCTTCGTCAAGCTTGGCGATGCCAGCAATCTCTTCGTCGCCTATGACGGCAGCCGCATCATCATCGCGCCGAAGCAGGAGGTCTCCACCGTTGTCCTCGATCGCGGCGGCCGCAGCTGGAAGACCGAGCAAAACGCCATTCGCGCGCTGTTCCCGCTGCTGCCGGACGATGCGCTGCGTGAAGATCCCGCCAGCGGCTTGGTGCTGGTGCGCGGGCCCGCCGTCTTCACCAAGGCCGTCGAAGACGTGCTGAGCCGGCAGCAAGCCGACAGCATCAAGGTCATCAAGGGCGGCCAGCTGGAAATCCTGACGACGAACAACGGTGCCTGAGCGGCTGATATGAAGGCGCTGAAATCTCTCAGGCAGTTGCTGCAGATCCGCAGCCTGCGGGCCGACAATCTTTCCCGCAGCCTCTCTGAGGCGCGGGCGGATGCCGAAAGCGCGCGGGAGCGGGAAGCAAAAGCCTCCGAAGCGCTCGACATCGCGGCAAGCCGGGCCGCCGGCAATCCTGTCGTCGACGCATTGCGCAAGAGCGACGTTATCTCCGCCGCCGAGCTTCAGGACGCGCTGATGCGACAATCCGTATTGCGCAGCCATGAAGCCGATGCCAGCCTATCGCTTGCGCAGCGCAAAGCCGCCCGGCGCGCCGCGCAAGAGCGGGCAGAACACGTCGCCGCCGATTTTTCGCGGGCACAGAAGGCGGTATTGCGCACCGAGTTTTCGCTTGAAGCAGCGGAGAAAATCGACCGGTAGGGAGCTAAGAACCAGCAGATGAACCAACCGGCTTCTGTTCTTCCATCTCTTCATCGACAATCGAGCTGACGAGGGCAACGATCCGGCTGCGCACACGCGGAGAAAGGAGCAAAACGTCGTCTATCAGACGCCGTCCCTCCGCCGTGGAAATATAGGCAATCTTCTCATCGATCTCTGTTATGATTTGCTGGCCCTGAGTGGTTTCGGGATCTGGAAGACCTTCGAAAAACCTCGAAACAGGGATCTTGAGGCAATTGGCAAGCTCGTAGAGCATCGAAGCGCTGACGCGGTTCTTACCGCTTTCATATTTTTGTACCTGCTGCAAACTGACCCCGATGCCGGCGCCGAGATCCCCTAGGGATACATTCGACTGCATTCGGCGGATACGGATTTGCTGTCCGACATGCCGATCAACTGGATGCACCAACTCGCGCGCTAAATTCGACTGTTCGGCTTGCGCAGGCCTCGAAGTCCGGACCTGTGCTGCTGCATAGCGCTTCATGGTGGACACCCCGATGGAGAGTTTCACGCGGTGCGCCCCCGCTGAAAACTCGCTAAACCCACTGATCGGGGAGTTGGAAACCGTACACGACGGTCCTGTGGCCTTTAGTTCCGAGGAACCTGGACATACGCCACAGGCTCCTCGACCGAAGGTCAAGGAGTGTGATGCCGTTACGGCCGGCATCAACCACGTGTAGGGGTTTCCACACCCCAGGGCAGCGCGTACTGCCCTATCGAAAAAGATAGCGGGAATCCGCCCGCTGCGCAACCGAATTCTTTACAAGATTCAATAGCTTCGCTTTACGCTCGGACACTTGCCTCAAAAGCGAGAGGTCACGCTTCGGGCGGTAAAGTGGTCAGAAAACCAAAGGAGGTGCGATCAGCGGAACGCCCATTGCGAGGATTGTCTGCCCACTCTCCCGGAAGAGATGACGATGACACCTGGGAGAGCGCGGACGTCGTGGCGATCGAGGAGACGGACGATACCGTCACCGTACTTCTCTGGCATCTGAAATACTCGCAGGCAGTAATGGGGCGCCGGGCGGACGATCTTTACCTCGTTTGCGGTCAAGCACAGAAGGGGGTGAAGGGGACATGGAGCTTGAAGAACCTCATCAACCACCTGACCGTGAGAGAAACATCACATCTTAAGGGCCGGGCCCGTTTCATTCGAGGCAGCCTGAATGACTTGGCCACGCTTCGAAAGGCTGCCCGACGCAAGTTCATCGAGTACCGGATCGGGATTGTACAGCCGGGTCTTAACGGTGAAAACATACCCGCAGAACATCTTGCGCTTCTGGGAGCGACTGCCACTTCATACTGTCTGTCACCGGGTGTCCCCTAATGACTGTCGCGAACCGCACCGATCCAGCTTAGCTGCCGGCCACCGTCTCCAGCGGCGCTACTTTCCATGACGGCAGGGCCGCCGCGAACTGTCACGGCCTTCTTGGGGCTTTCGATATCGAAATTGACGTTGTAGCGGTTCCACTCTGTAACAGCGGCAGAGCCGCCGACAAAATCAGGGGTAGGAATGCTCGATGTCCTGCCGATTGTTGCGGCGGGTGCATAGCTGCAGTGCAACATAGACGCTGGCTTCATGGCGCTGGCCCGAGTATTGCTATTTTCATCGAAGCGATGCTTCCTCCCGCAACGCTTCGAAGTTTAGACGGCCCACTCCTCCTCCCAAAGGGACGTCTGTGGGAACAGCGGCACTCCTCCTCCCAGGTCGCCGTTCGGTTCTTTTAGGAAAGCCTGCCGCACCTCCTCCCGCGGCAGGCTTTTCTATTTCGGGGCGATGGGCCGTCAGAGCCCGAGATCAAGTTGGGACTGGGGTCGTGCATTGCCGATCGGAGGTCGTCAGCGTTGAAAGCGTGACGCCGAGCAGCCGCACTGGCCGCTTGAATGGATAGACAGTCGCCAATCGACGGGGCATCGTTCGATGGTGTGCTCGAAGATCTTGGCTGGTTCGGCAAACGGTTCACGCCGGACATGCGCGCCGATGTGCTGCTGTTTCGAGCGGGAGACCGGCGGCTGGTTGCCGTGGATCCCAAATGGATCCCGCTTCGGCTAACGTTGCGTTTTTATAAGATCGACAGGACGCGTGTGGCAAGCAACCAAGTTTTCCTATCTCCAGCGCCGGCTGCGGGCGAGGGCCCGGTCGCGTCTTTGAAGGCCATGATGTTCGGCTGCGTCAAGAGCGCGGCCATGGTCTATGACGATCAACCCATCGTCGACCATTTCCGGCGGATCGACGCCGAGAGGATCATGGGCGCGAAATTTCGCTCTGCGCAAGTAAGGCACGAACCGTCGAGACGGCAGTTCCTAATGAGCTCATCGAAAGGACATATCATGCTGAAATACAAGCTCTACGTACTCGTGGTAAAAGCCGACGGGAATCTCGCGATCCTCGCCGCGCTTGCCATGGTTCTTACCGCGATATGGCGCGGCGTTTTACCCATAGGAAGTTTCTACTAAAAGACTGGAGGTGCAGGATCATTCCTGCACCCTCCTCACATATCACCGCGTTCGCAGTACGCGTGTCACCTATCTCTCACGCGCAACAGCGGAAACGACAAGGTCTGTCATTTGAGAGTTACCCGGAGCACCCCACCAGTCGCAGAGGGACAGGTAGGAGAAGTCGCTCACACTGTCACCGTAGCCGATCACTGGGCGACCTGGATGCTCCGTCCGAAGCTTTTTGAGCAGAAATTGTGAGGCCACCCGTTTTGAGATCGCAGGCGGAACTAGCGCAAGGTTATTGCCGTTGTGGTGTCGAACCCAACCCCGTTTTTCTCGAATGATCGGCACAATCTCTTCAAGGCGTGAGCCGTCTCCGTCAATCTCTTTGAAGACAACATATGTCGCGAGATCAGCTTCCATCACCGACCAGCACCGGATGTGGACGCCAAGTTCCCTCGCCTTGGTCCTGCCCTCATCGAGGAGCTTATCGAAAAAGCCGGCAAGCGGCCGGAGCTCCCTTGCGACGACCTCATGCCATTCGGCGTCAGGCTTGCCGTCCTTTTTGAGGATGACGGCACCGTTCGATACGATTGAGTAGCTTTCAAACGCGATCGTAACGCGCGAAAGAGCCTCAGAGCCGCGCGCCGTAACCGGGATGGCCTCCGTGGAGACGAGCAGCCACTCGACAAAGGCAGCTTGAATCTTCGTCATATAGGAGTTGCTTCCATTAATGGATTTGGACGCCAATACCAGATCGGCTTCCGCAATCTCCGGTATCTTTTTCTTGGTTTGAAACAAGGTGTCGTCAAGGTCCACCAGAGCAATGGGCTTCATATGCGTACTCCAAAATGCGACTGGTTAAATATCTGATCGATTGCCAGATGTGAGTTTTCGCGGATTTTCCATTGGCAATGAATTTTACGATACGGAATTTGTCACATCTCAGTTTCCTTGACCTGCGCGCCGAGCTCGTAAGTAGACATACGTGGAGATTAGGAGACGTGCCGGATCAGCGTGACGGCGCGGTAGGGGGCGATCTTTCTAGGGGAGACGACATACGGGACGCCTTTGTTGTCGATCAGGTACATGAGGGCCGCGAGTTCTGGATCGGTTGGCGACGAGACGTACACCTTTTCCGGCACACGTCGCAGGATGGCCCTGGTCGCCTCCGCAATGCCCGGCTTTACTCGGTTGATGTTTGTTACGGCGTCCTCCCCCATCACCCAGGCGACGGCAGCGGCGGCGGCATCGCGATGCGCCCGGCGGGTCTCGATACTCCAGACGCTCGGGATTTCGGTTGCAATCACAGTGGAGACATCATTCCACATACCATCCACGAATGATCGGGAAATATCGTGTTGCGCGAGATTATCCCACTGGACGCAGGCGTGGAAGTCACCGGGACCGACGAGGGCAGCGTTGAGGATCGAGCGGCTGATAAGCCCGGATACGGTGCATCCTAGCATTCCGGAGGGAATAAGCCAGTCGTCGCCCGATGCGGCGAGCCATGCGCAGCCGCAGGGGTCGGCCAATACAACTAGCCGCGCAGGCCGGTCTGAGTAGTCCTTGAAGCTCTTTTCGAGTTGGTTCGCAATTGCTCCTTTGCCCGTCCAGCTATCTACGAAGACGATGCTCTCGACAGGACGCCTGGCAAGAATGTGGCGCATAGCCTCGTCGTCAACGCCCTTGTCGCGAATGATCGACAACCCGTAGTGTCCGACGTCCCGGCCGAGTAAGGCGATGGCCCTCTTGAGAAGGATGCCGAAGGGCACGCCGGCGCGGACCAAACTGACAAGGGTAATAGGACCCTCGACCGACTGCACGATCGCGAGGGCGAGGCGTGCCGTCTCGGCGCCCATGCGCGGGCCACCAGTGGCCATGGCCTTAGCAAACAGGTCCATGTATTCGCGGGTCGGGGCCATCTCGGCGGAAATCATTTCCGAGTAATGCCGCCGCCCGGATTGGATGGCCTCTTCCCTCGTGGCCGTGTCAGTAGGCTGAATATCCACTCTCTTGAGAAGGAGCGTCACGTCGTATTCGGCGTAGGAGCCTAGTGTGGCAGGGGAGGCGATGCTGTCATAGATATCCCCCATGGGAGTGATGTCCTTAGATAACGCGACAGCAGTGTTGTGTCGCTGTGGACTGGCGGAAATGTCCGATCGAGTGAGCCGATTTCGAAGCGGCAGACCGCATGGCCTAAGGCGGCTTCATTCACCTTCTACGTCTGAAAGGACAATGGGATCGCCCAGTGCGGACATCAGGCTGGCACAGACATTTTCCGGGCCTGTCTCCGAGCAGAGTATAATTTTCGAGTACAGCGCTGGATCGACGTTGTAGAGGTAATGTGGAACCGTTCCGCCGTAGTTGTCGGAGAACGAAAGTACTGAACCGATCGCGTGGCCTTTCGACAGGGGGGAACGCGTCACGGATGAATAGAAAACCTCAGCGCCCTCCTTTTCCAAGCGCTCCGCAAGCAGGAAGGGCTGCCACACGTGTTCGCCCGTTCCGAGTACGAGGGTAATCCCGTCATCGGCAGCGTTTGCATTGAGACCCTGCAAGTGATCGACGACGCCGAGACGCGCCCAGTCTCGAGCGACGTCGGGACAGACCTCGGGCCGCTTAGGACGGTCACAGTAAGGGACCTGCGGAGTAGCTGCCGTGAAATCCCCACGCGGAGTCCAACTGTACCGTCCGGAAACGATAGTAGCCTCACTGACTGTTCCCGTGATCTCCGCGCGGGCAGCGCCTTCTGACCAGTCGGTAAGCGTAAGTAGGACTGTGTGCTTCAGCTTCAAACGAATTTTTGCGGGAAGGGCAGCGAAGATGTTGGCAAATGTCTTACCTGTCGAAGCCTCATCGTCAACGAGTACCAAGCCGGTCGCACCATGAACCAAGTCGCGGAGCCTTGCCTCGCATGGTTCGTGCAGGAGGTGCCGCGGGGCATGGCTATGCTCTTCCTCAAATTCGCACAGCAGCGGCAGTTTAAGATCATGGCGAGTGGAGCAGATATATATTGCATCGCCGCGACCAGTGAGTTCGCGGAACCGCCGATGGACACCCGCACCAAGGCCAATGCCCGCTTCGGCTATTCCGATGAACAAAACCGGACCAGGAATATCGGCAGGAATCTGACGTGCAAGGAGGTCGAATGCATTTCCCATGACCGAAGGGCGGATCGGCAGGAATCGACCAAGAACCTTGGAAACAAACAGAAACGAGCGGTTCGGGTTGATTCGCTGCCCGAAGCCGAACATCTCGATGGGGGGTACAAGGCTTCGATCCACGTGAACCGAGATAGTGCCGTCGGCGAGTTGCGCAGAGTATGTTGAAGGATTCACCATTGCCAGCTTTCGAAAGTACGGACGTTTACCGTGGAAAAAATCCGTCCCATATGTTTCTGTGACGCCGCACGCTCATTGGCGTCTCGTTGACGAGCAGGGTAGCACTTACCTCTCGAGGCTCAGAGTGCATCCGCGCCACGATATCGCAGGAGAATTCGCCGGCCCTTGGCGCGAAGGCCAGCACGGCGCGAGCGCCTCCCTGGTTTCAGCTTCGTTGGGGCTAAATCCCGATCTGAGGCCTTCCTGCCCCGTCGATGCGGCTCGTGACCCATCTCCGACAAAGCGACTGGGGCGATAGAAATAGAGTTTACGTCAGTTCATCCTCGCTCTCTGCGGTGAATCAGTAGCATGAAGTGAAGCAAGGGACGTGCCACTCGGACATGCAGCACGAATGCGAGCTGAATAGGCACCAGAACTCGAATATTGCATTCCAGGTCTCACGCGGCAGATGTCCAGATTGCCGGGAAATTTCGTATTGCATCCATAACGGCTTTGGGCGACGGATTGCGGGACCTGCCATGGCAAGCGCGTGCGGTCGCGAAACCTCAGATGGCGGCGAAGCGCTGCAGTTAAGAGAGATGCTGGAGCGTATATTCGCCTAAACGCTGCTGACGTGGCGGTGGGGCCTTTGAACGGTGGACGAGATCAGCCGGGAAAAAAGGCGTAGCTTAATTGAAATCGGCAGGGTGTACCCCGCCCACTACCGGGGATCAGAGCAGGCCAGCCTTGGCCCCAACCTGCGATGATAGCAGGTGCCTGGGGCACCTCCAGCACGTCGAGGGTTCTGCATCTTCGTGTCAGCCAATAGCCGACAGTTCGCACCACGTTTGTATTCGCTTTGTCTGCTTTACGACAGACTTAAGTCTTGATGCCTGCACTCAGCCGTCGTTGTTCAGTCCCGGCATTTTCATGGAGCGGATCGAGGGTGAAACGTTCAGGCTGCGAAGTCTATGTCTTGCAGACGAACTCGTAGTGTGAGGCCCTTGAGGGTCTTGAGCCTGCGTGACCTGCCACTGAACTTTCATCCAGCGGCGATTAGAGCCTCGGCGGTTTTGAATACGCCAAGTGGCGCGGTGTGAGCAACCGGCACGCGGATCGTGTCCCAGCACCTGGTGTAGCTGACGGGAGGGAGTAAAGCCGAGTGCCCGCGCGCTTCTCGCTGCGCTGTAGCGGGTGATCGGCTTTGCGGGCGGCCATCAGTGTTTTCCGCTAGGGTCGGGTTGTTCAAGACCAACCTGACGGAAAGATCACCGATGACCAATGACATGATGAACGTGCGCTCCCTTGTTGAGAAGAGTGCCGATGCAGATTTGTTGCGTGAGATGATCGGTCTTGCTGCCGAGCGGCTGATGGAGCTGGAAGTAGGCTCGGCTACGGGTGCAGACTTCGGTGTGAAGAACTCGATGCGGCTCACTCAACGCAATGGCTACCGTGACATCGGGAGACGCGGGCTGGCACCGTGGAGCTTCGCATTCCGAAGCTGCGCAAAGGCAGCTACTTTCCGAGCTTCCTTGAACCGCGCCGCATGGCAGAGAAAGCTCTGACGGCCGTTATCCAGGAAGCGTATATCCAGGGAATCTCGACCCGTTCTGTCGACGACCTGTGGTGGACGCGACCTATCTCAAGGTCCGGCGTGGCGGCCGCATCGTCTCAGTCGCCGTCATTATCGCGGTGGGCGTCAACAGCGACGGTCGGCGCGAGGTCCTGGGTATGGAAGTTGGCACCTCGGAGGCCGAACCGATCTGGACGGAATTCCTGCGCAGGCTAACGCGCCGCGGTCTACGCGGGGTGAAGTTGGTTGTCTCTGATGCACATGAGGGCATCAAGGCTGCCGTTTCCAAGGTTCTCAATGCCACTTGGCAAAGGTGCCGGGTTCACTTCATGAGGAACGTGCTCGCGCATGCTGGAAAGAGCGGCAGGCGGGTCGTATCCGCCTTCATCGCGACGGCCTTTGCCCAGGAGACCCCGGAGGCAGCAAGCCGCACAATGGCGCAGTGTCGCCGATCAAATCAGGCCGAAAGTGCCGAAGCTTGCCACCATCATGGACGACGCTGAAGAGGACGTGCTCGCCTACATGACCTTCCCGAAAGAGCACCGGGCAAAGCTGCACTCGACGAATCCAATTGAGCGTCTCAACGGCGAAATCAAGCGACGCACCGAGGTCGTCGGCATCTTTCCGAACGACGAAGCCATCGTCCGTCTCGTCGGTGCATTGCTGCTCGAACAGAATGATGAATGGGCCGTTCAACGCGCCAGGTATATGACGCTTGAGACCATGGCCCAAATGAGCGATGATCCCCAAATCAGCCTGCCCCGCTGTGATGTCGGGTTAGGAAACGAGCGGGACAGCAGGCTAATACACTGCCCGAATTGCCCCGTGTGGACGGCAAGCGTCAAGCCTTGATGCCAAATTCAAACGGATATGAGTGGGGCTTCGCAGCTGCGGCGAGGTCTCGATAGGGTCCGACAGTAAGCCCGAATGAGTGGGCACAATGGGACTGAAAGTGGGATCACTTGGTGAGCCCGTTGTTCCCGCGCGGAGATCCCGCCGCTATTCTCGCAAATGTCGGACAGCCGCCGCCCTTTGTCGCATTTGTCGAGATCACGACAATCGGTTTGTCCCGCTCTGCTCTACGCACCCGTCAAGCCACGGAGTGGTGCCTGCTTCGCAGTTTTGAATTTGAGAGCGAGCGGGCTACGGCTCCGTCATTGCTGGGGGTCCGATAGCGAAAGCCTGTTCGAGATGCGTGCTTCTCTATCGTCGCACAGGGCGTTTTCAGCATCTTGGGCCCTCTCACCGGTCTGAACAACTGTTTCAGCTTGATCATTTGAGGTTTTCGCAACCGAACGTGCTTGCCGTGGCTGGTCGGCAAGCCGTCGCTCGAACGATCATGGAATGCGATACTAAGTTTTCCGGAATCTGGATTCCAACTGGAATGCAGGAATACGATCGGTAGTAGCGTTTTTAGCTCGCATTTTACGCTGCATTTTCGAGTGGCACGTCGCTTGCTTCATTTCTCGTGCCGCCGATTCACCGAAACTCAGAAAGAGCCAACGCAAGCTCTATGGTGGTGCGAATTGCCCACTGCTCCCGCGCCCAGACGGCGCGGAACCGGCCTAAAAGCGGCATTAATCTTGGCGAAGGACAATTCAAATCCAAGGGAGAGTAAGATGAGCATCACACGCAGACATGTCATCGTTCAGGGTGGCGTCATTGCAGCAGGCCTGCTCGCCAGCGGCCTACCGGGGACAAAAGCCTTCGCGCAGATACCGTCAATCCCTTGGCGGCGCTCACTGCAGGGCTTGGCCTGGAACGACCCGATCATCGAGACCTATCGCGACGCAGTGCGCCTTCTCAACGCCCTTCCCGCCAGCGACAAATTCAACTGGGTCAACCTCTCGAAAATTCACGGCAGCGGTGACGTCGTCAAATACTGCCCGCATGGCAACTGGTATTTCCTGCCGTGGCACAGGGCCTATACGGCTATGTACGAGCGCATCGTTCGGCACGTGACCAAGAACAACGATTTCGCTATGCCGTTCTGGGACTGGACCGACAATCCGTACCTGCCCGAAGTGTTCACAATGCAAAAGACGCCCGACGGCAAGGACAATCCACTTTATGTTTCGTCGCGCACCTGGCCAATCACGCAGCCGATGCCGGACAATATAGTTGGGCCACAGGTTCTCAACACCATCCTAACGGCGAAGCCATACGAGGTCTTCGGCACCACCCGCCCCGAGGGACAGAACTCACTCGATCCTTCCTGGGTCACCACCAGCAGCGGCACGCAGGGGGCGCTGGAATACACACCGCACAATCAGGTGCACAACAATATCGGTGGCTGGATGCCGGAAATGTCGTCGCCCCGCGATCCGATCTTCTTCATGCATCATTGCAACATCGACCGCATCTGGGCGACCTGGAATTTGCGCAACGCCAACAGCACGGATCGACTCTGGGCCGACATGCCGTTCACCGACAATTTCTACGATGTCGACGGCAACTTCTGGTCCCCGAAGGTCTCTGACCTTTATGTTCCAGAGGAACTCGGATACAATTATGGTTTCCGGACCTACTTCAAGGTCGCGGCGGCGAGCGCCAAAACGCTGGCCCTGAACGATAAACTCACGTCCGTGATCGCGGCGACGGCGACCGATGCTGCAATCGCCGGCGTGACGACCACCTCCACGGACAACAGCAAGGCGGCAACGGAAAACGTGCCGCTTTCGCTGCCGATCAAGATCCCGGCGGGCGCATTGCAGGAGATCGTCCGCCAACCGCCTCTGCCATCCGGCATGGATACAATGGATTTTGGCGCGGCACAGGAGCAGGCGGCCTCCGCTCCTCGTGTGCTGGCATTCCTGCGCGATGTCGAGATCACCAGTGCCAGCACGACCAGCGTTCGGGTGTTTCTCGGCAAGAACGACCTTAAGGCCGATACGCCCGTCACCGATCCCCATTACGTCGGTTCTTTCGCCGTTCTCGGTCATGACGGCGACCATCATCGCAAACCATCCTTCGTCCTCGATCTGACGGACGCGATCCAGCGGGTTTACGGCGGAAGGGGGCAGACGGATGGCGAGGCCATCGACCTGCAGCTCATTCCTGTCGGATCGGGAGCGGGCAAACCCGGCGCCGTAGAGCCCGCAAAGCTAGAAATAGCCATAGTGTCCGCCTAACATCCGGACTGGCTGGGTTGTGGAGACATCGATGCGCTATCATCGTTGGGTGCTTATCGCTATTCGTGCGGCGGCATTATCGATGCTGCGCATCGTCAGCCCGGTTCAAGCTAACGAGAGCGACATGCGGGCAACGACCAGTAAGCCCGCGACGATAACCATATCGAGCAGAGCAGTCCACTCATCGGTTGATACCAGTGCGCGGGTCGTCCTTACTGTCACTGGTTATGAACCGTCGACTTCAGGACCAGTGACGACGGTCGTTTCGCTTGACTGCGGCAGTAACGTTCGCGAAATTGGTAGGTTTGGTATTTTTCCGAACAAGGCGTTTTCGGTATTGGACGGGGCAAAGCCTCAACGATTTGGGTTTCCCTTGCCCGATGACCCGTCTTGCCGTCAGCCACAGACCGTCATTATCCGGCTGGAGCCTCAAACAGGCGGCGGTTCGGGCGCCAGCATCACTATCAGCGACGCTAGCATTGAATAGATTGGCAGTCGGGGCTGATTTGCCGCTAGCTCCAGAACCTTGGCGGCAATGAAAGTCCGCCGGATAAAATAGAGGGTTTTGATAGGTTGTTGTGACAAAGGTCCAACGCGCAGCGCCTATCGTGGTCAACAGTTTACAGTCTTGCCGCTGCATTCGGCGACTGATGGTCGTCTGCAAGCAGGCAAAGGTTTTTGGCCGACCCGAGACTAGGCTCAAGATAAAGTCGCTCTTAAAGGCATTGAACCAACGACGCGTTCCTAGATCAGTAAAGTGACTCTTCAACCACTTCAGATGCTTGCGCGGAGGCTGTCCGAAAGCTGCATTGACTTCGCACGCGGTCCAAAACCGATTCAGACTGCGCGTTCAATTCAAAACTGAAGATTAGACGTGTGCTTTTAATGGCACTGGATTTGCAAGGACACGGGCGGCGTGCGGCCATAGGTATCGCTTCCATTCGTGATAGAGAGGCGCGGAGGTTAGTCTTGAAACGAAGAGATTTTTCGACTGTTGGGCTCACTGCTCTTCTCGCCGGGATCGTATTCCCGGCTTTTCCCAGCACCGGATTCAGTGAGCAGCGAAAGCCGTCCATCCCCGCACTCCCTGATCAGCGGAAACTTTGGAGTTGGATCAAAAGGCTCAACAGTTTCGGCCCCCGATTGACCGGCAGCCCGGCGCAAGCACGGGCAATCGATTATCTTGCTGGTGAGTTGAGAGGGATGGGCCTTGAGGTGAAGCGCGATCAACTCACGATGCGCCGGTGGATGCCACGAACCACCGCGTTCAAACTGTCAAATGGTGAAGTAATTGAGGTAGCGGCGCCGTTCCCGTATTCCGGGCTTACACCTCCCGGCGGTATCTCGGGTAAGATGGTTCTTTTCAACGGTCGGGTTCAGGCGTTTGAGAAAGCCCGCGGCAAAATTGCGGTGGTGACGGTAAAGCGTCGGGATCTGGCGGCATTCCTCGAACTGGTGACCAATCGACGCGGCAGCCTGCCGGAAGGCATAGACTTTCCCAAAGCCGTAACCACGCCGCTTATCACCGGTTTGCTTGGCGTACCGATCGACAAGGCGCGTGAAGCAGGGGTTTTAGCCGTCGTTTGCATTTTCGAAGGCGTCTCGGAAGTGCAGTTGAAGGGGCAGGTGCTGCCATTCACCACACCGTATTGGGGCTTACCTGCAATATGGGTGGCGCAATCTGAAGGAGAGCGGATCAAAGCCGCGAGCAAGCACGGTTTGAGCGGTCGCCTGACCTTGGATGGCACGTTGGAAGACGTTGCGACCGATACGATTTATGCGGTTTTGCCGGGCTGCAACCTGCTTGAGACAATCATCATCAACACCCACACCGATGGACCTAATGCGTGCGAAGAGAACGGCGGTGCTGGGGTACTCGCTCTGGCGCATTATTTCTCCTCGCTACCGAAATCTGCCCGCAACCGGAGCCTCGTCTTCGTACTCGTCACGGGTCATTTCCAGCTTCCCCAGTTCGGCCGCCACGGGAATCAGGCGACGGCGACCTGGCTCGAAATGCATCCAGAATTGTGGGACGGCAAACCCGGCCATGCTAAAGCCGTTGCAGGAGCTACGATTGAGCATCTTGGATGTACCGAGTGGCGAGATGACTTTGCAAAAGGGCACCCCGCGCCCACCGGGAAGCCGGAACTCGATTTGATCTATACCAGTAATAAGTCGATGAGTGACGTGTACATCGCTGCCGCACGCGGGCGCAAAAAGGTACGCGCGCTGATAGTCGCCCCAGCGGCGGCGCAGGTGATGTTGGGCGAAGGACAGCCATTATACGCATCAGGAATTCCGACGATATCAAGCTGTCCGATACCGGACTATCTTTGCCAGGTCTTGCCGGGCGGAGGCTTGGACCGGCTCGACCCTGATTACGCCTTTCAGCAAGTCGAAACCTTTGCCCGCACGGTCGACTTGCTCGACAGGATGCCGCGTGGTGAGATCGGAATCGTTCCGTTTAACCTGTCCACTGTTATCGGTGATCTGCTGTAAACCTGACCAACACTAACGCCAGCGAAAATGGCGGTGTCACGCGGTCGGCACTTTAACTGGCGCCGAGGATCATCTGGCTGTTCACGATAGTGCCGGGTCATAGCCGTCCCATCTGGGCACGCTTCGTCATGCATCAGATGACCGGCCTGCGTTTCCACATCGCGGCCTTCGAGGCTCTCGGCGGCGCTCCGCGGGAGTGCTTTGCGACCGGATGAAGACTGCCGTCATCGGTGAGCGTCAGACAGAAGGCATCGTCTATAACCGTGCCACCACCAGCCTTAGCCCCAACCAAAGCCACGCGGACGGCCGCTGAAACATCCTAGTTGGTGGGATCCCACACCGCAGGCGAATCCATCACCTCCTGTCCTCCGATAGTCTCCAACGAGCTGGGAGAAACTGCTGATCCAGGCTGAATGAAGACTTTGTGTGGCTTTCCCTGGCGACGAGCTTGCTGCCCCCTCTCCCGGCGTAGCTGGCTGACCCAGTGCTTGGCATAGACATTGCAGGGGATGAATGCGGCGGTAACTCGTTGGGGTCGGAAGTCGTCAAACTGCTTTCCTAGGCGTCGGCATTGCCTACCGAGCACCTCGCCAGACGGAAGCACGATCGATCTGGCACGTATGTATGCGTACGGGATCATAACCATAGAGGAGTTGAAACGATGGCGGATATTCTTACATCTCTAAACCCGCTCCGGTGGATTGAAGCGCCATCCACGGAACTGGACAGCCAAGTGACCCAAAGTCTATTCCCGATGTTCCAACGCTTGGCGGCAGCGGGCGCTGAAACCGCTAAAATTCTGCAGGTTGCCTTATTGCGCCGCGTGCAAGTCATGTGCGACACCCACTCTACCCGCCAGGGAAAGCTCTTTACTGAGGCCGAACGTCTTGCCGAGAGTCTACGCGAGGTGCACGGCAATGGGAATGGGCCACGCTTGGGCGGAATACCTGCGCGACGCTAGTGAGCGCGCCATATTGTGCATGGATCTTCTCCGACAGCGCGGCGACATCTTCCTCGAACATGAAGCGGCAGGCTGTCCGCCGGTTTTCTTCTGCGACTACGAGACAGTTATGGATGGAAACGATCTGCCCTTGAAATCCAATTACGTGTTACTTCGAATGATCCCGCCCCAAGGTGTTAACGTCGATGACACGAAGCGCCCCTTCATAATCATTTGCCCGCGCGCCGGACATAGTCCCGGCGTCGGTGGCCACAAAGAAGACAGCCAGGTCGGCGTGGCGTTCCGGGAAGGTCACCCGGTTTATTTGGTGTCCTTCCGCCGAGAGCCAGAGGGGGGGCAGTATCTCTCTAATGTCACGTATGCGGAAGCGGCCTTTGTTCGTGAGGTCATGCGCCTGCATCCGCTTGCCCGCCTTCCAGTCGTAGTCGGCAACTGCCAAGCTGGCTGGGCTACCCTTCTGATGGTTGCGACAAATCTCGACTTAGCTGGCCCGATCATCCTCAACGGATCGCCGGTGACACCTACCTCGGGAAATATCGGCGAAAATACCCTCCGCTACATGGCGGGCCTCTTCGGGGGAGCTTGGATAACCATGTTTTTGTCAGATCTGGGCGGAGGCATCTTCGACGGCGCCCATCTCGTACAGAATTTCGAAACGCTCAATCCCGAGCGCCAGTTATTCATGAAGTATGTCGAACTGTTCCGAGATGTGGATGCGGCGAGCGAAGCCTTCCTTAAGGCTGAGAAGTGGTGGGGCGGCTTCTGCCTGATGCGGGGAGACGAGATCCGCTGGATAGTTGAGCACCTCTTTGTTGGTAATCGACTGGCGCACAACAAGGCGTATGGGGAGCCGGACCGGCGGCATTTCGACCTTAAGAAGATCAGGGCGCCTATTATCATATTTGCCAGTCATGGCGACAATGTAACGCCGCCGCAGCAGGCGCTGAATTGGATCCCCGAAATCTATGACAACGAGGAGGAAATCCGCCTTCTCGGCCAGCACATTATTTATATGGTACACAACGACGTCGGTCACCTCGGTACATTCGTTTCCTCGAGAGTAATCAACAAAGAATACAATGAGGTTGCAAGCACGCTCGAGGCAATTGAGGCGTTGTTGCCTGGCCTTTACGAGATGCGCATCACGGACATTCAAGAAGATGCTGGACACAAGAGCTATAGTGTTGAACTGATCGAGCGCACCTTCGAGAATATCCGTGAGTTTAACGACGGCCATGACGATGGAGGTCCCTTCGCTGCCGTCGCCCGCGTCTCTGAACTGCAAGCGCAGATCTATCACACAGTTGCCCGCCCCTTTGTGCAGGCCGCGGTCACAGACATCTCAGCAGACGCCAGCCGAATGTTCCATCCAAAGCGGCTGGAGCGATCGCTGCTGTCTTCTCAGAATCCGATCATGGTTGGCTATAAGTCAATTTCAGAGCAGGTACGGAACTCCCGGGCGAACGCAGCAGCGGAAAATCCTTTCCTGGCTGCGGAAGCGCTCTATTTCAAGGCTGTCGAACAGGCGATCGTGGTCATGCGCGACTGGCGCGACATGGGTTATGAGCTCGCGTTTCACATGATCTGGAACAACCCTTGGCAGCGATATTTTGACAATCCCCACGAAGCATACCGCAAAGGGACGACACTTGACGATATGAGATGGCAGCCGGACATCGCCAATGCGCTCAGGAGGATCGCGATCGGCGGACTCGCCGATGCCATCATCCGTATGGTCGTACTCCTGGTGAGCGATCGTGGCGGGATCCGACGCGACCGCCTGGCGCGCTGGTCACGGGTGCTGACCGAGGACGAGCCCTTCCGCTCACTAAGCGCTGATCATTTGGCCGAAATCACTCGCGTGCAGACGGCTATCGTCACCTTTGAGCCGGAGCAAGCAATCGAGACGCTGCCGCTGTTGCTAACGGAACCGAGGCAACGGCAACTCGCTTATGCAGCCGCTTGCTATATCCCGGGCTCCAGGGCGGAGATGTCATCGAGTACTGTTGCCATGCTACAGCGCTTCGCGGACGTGCTTGGCCAGCCATCGATCGTCGATGTGATTGAGGATCCGCTGGCAGTGACATAGTTTGTTCGTAGAGTAGCGTCTCGATCTCACCGAATCACATAATTATTGGTTTTCGCTCGTTGGTCACGGAGGCGCTTGAAACAATTCCATCGCAAATCCAGCCAGGACCGCAGATCGGAAAATTGCCATTGGACATCCGTCCTTTACAACGCAACGATGCCGTAATCCGGTTCAGTGATCGGGCCGGCAGAGGGCGGATTGAAACTGTGGAGGAAGGCTCTCGTCATAGGGCTGGCGCTCGCTGCAAATCATCGTGATCGAACGCACTGGCCATACGGTTGATCTCGGCTGACCGCGCACCGACCGCCTTGGCGGTCTCGCGCCACCTTGCGGTGTCGCGACTTCCTTAATGATCGCGCGAGCCTCGGCGAGCGTTAGGGCGTAGAGCCCTGCAGGTTCTTCCAGCAGGTCAAGGGAGCAGGTGCCTTCATCAAGATCAATGTTTGTCGTCAGCGCGCGCGCCTTGACATCCGTAGGCACTGGATTGAGGTCATAGGCAGGGGACAACGACCAGCTGGCTTTATTGAGCCACAGAAAGCCGTGATTTTTCTCCCCAGCTCAGAGCTAGAGCGGGCTGCAGCGAGAAGCGGCCCGGGTCCTCGAGCCAGGCACGATCATACTCAAACACGATTGTTTCGGCACCACGGGCGCGATTGCTCCGGGCCAGATGGGACGTGTGCGGCCGTGAAGGTCGAGATGAACTTCGAAATCAGCCATCGCGTGACGATCCCGGTGATCGCCTTGGGTGAGCGTGCTTGGGCAACTCTGCATTGGCCAGAGACTGGCCGACGCTGTCGTCACCGATGTCGGCGACTTGGCTCAGCCCATCTAGCAGGCCGAGTGCCTGGAGGACGCCTGCATAGATGCCGATGCTGACATTGGTGTCGCCGGCCTCGATCTTTTGAAGCGTTGAGCGTGAGGTGAAGGCACGTTCGGCTACTACCGCCATAGGCAGGCGGCGACGTCGACGTGGATGTCTGCGCCCAGTTTGCGCAGCGCGCGCCGCACCCGGAGGGTTGTGAGGTGTCGGAATTTGTCACCTTCGCACTACAGATTGCACTAGATATGTAGCACGAAGGTTACAATTTTTCAAGAGAGATGGTCAGAGAGAAAAGTGGTTAGAATGGGAATTGCGGATAGCGCAAGTACGAGCCAGGCTGGCAGGCGAAGAAAGATGGCGGATCTTGAGGCGCTCAAGATCGATGCCGCCTCCGGACCGGAGGCGCGATCGGAACCACTATCGTCTGCTGATGCGGCTTTTGCCGATTGCCAAGCTGCACCCGGCCGTTAGTCGAACGGGTGCTCCTGGAAGATGCGGTGGTGTCGGTGACCGTGGACACCTCGTCGATCAGGGTCGCAACGTGGCTGGTTTTGAGAAATCGGCGGGCGGACATTGTCGGCCATCAGGACACCAATTGAACTAGGCCATTTGGACTAGAATTTCCACTTATGGCGCGCCAACCGATCGGTTCCTCATGGATCGGGAAGCCGACCTCTACACAGCGGGCTCAATCCTCGAGAATAGTTGCTAATGACCGCTCATCAGACAATCTGATTGAAAGTTCCCCGCGAAGCAGCCATATATTTAGCTCAAATTCATTAGTGCTACGTAGGACATTGATCATGGTAGATGTGGAGCTGCAGGTCGCTCGGCAAAATGCCTCTCTTCGAGTGCAAGTCGAAGAAAGGCTCAGACAGGCTATTGCGACGGGCAAGTTCAAGCCGGGGCAAAGGCTCGTCGAGCGCGAGCTTTGCGAAATGATCGGCGTGGGTCGCACGTCCGTCCGTGAAGCGCTTCGGCAGCTTGAGGCAGAGGGATTGATCACAAGCTTCCCCCACAAGGGTCCAGTTGTCAGTATCATAACCTATGAGGAGGCCGCTCAGCTCTACACCGTCCGCGCGCTGCTCGAGGGGTTTGCTGGTCAGCAGTTCGCCGAAAATGGAACGGCGGAAGATATTGCCACTTTGCAAGATGCCGTTAGAGAATTCGAAGCGTCGGCGGAAAGCGGCGTGGGACACAGGCTCATCGCTGCCAAAAACGCCTTCTATGACTGCTTGATGGATGGCAGCAAAAACGTCTTCGTCAGGCAAATGCTAACATCGCTGCACAACCGGATCAATCTTCTGCGCATGACTTCGATGACACAACCGGGGCGCCTCAAACATAGCATTGCAGAAATCAAAGAGATTGCCGAAGCGATCCAAAATCGCAACGGACCCAGGGCTGCGGCCGCTTGTAAGCACCACATTGATATGGCTGCGAAAGTCGCACTCGAGTACCTGCGCAACAACACCTCAGGCTGATGCCATAAGATTTTCCGAAAATTGACAGATTGTCTGATGCTGGAGGTGGCCGGGTGTAATTAAATCCTTCAGGCACGGTGCTTTTGACAACGCAACAACCTCTCTGGTGTCCATCGGACGATAAGATGGGTGCTGCTTGCACGTCATTTTAAGTGAGGTGATTGAAGAAGCGACGGCAAAATTGGCGTCGTAGCGAGGGCGCGCCGGCCCAAGCATGAATTTTCCGATTGACAGATTGTCTGATAGGTCGTTAACTACTCCTCACTAACGGAGGTAGCTGATTGTGCTTGCCTCACATTCGGGAGCGGGACGTTGTCACCACGAAAAAATCTGCGCGTCGCCTTTATTGGTCTCGGCGCAATGGGCGGGCCGATGGCACAACATCTGTTGTCGGCTCAATTCGAAGTCACTGGCTTTGATCTATCGGCCGAGGCTAGGGAAAGGTTCGCGGCCGTCGGCGGCGTTCCGGCAGAGACGGTAGCGGAAGCATTCAATGGGGCCGATGTTGCGGTTACCATGCTTCCCAACGGCAAGGTTGTTCAAGACGCGCTCTTCAAGGATGGGGCCTGGCAATCCCTGAGTGCTGACGCGCTTGTCATCGACATGAGCTCATCGGCGCCCAATGATACTCGTGAGCTCGCAGAGCGCTTGCATCAGAAGGGCTTGCGGCTGGTCGATGCTCCCGTGTCAGGCGGAGTGAAGCGAGCCGTCGAAGGCTCTCTTACTATCATGGCAGGCGGTGCTTCTGACGATATCGATCAAGCTGATCCCATCCTGTGCGCCATGGGCGGCCAGATTTTTAGGACAGGCCCGATCGGCTCAGGGCACGCCATGAAAGCCATCAACAATTTCGTATCGGGAGCCGGGGTTCTGGCAGCTATCGAAGGCGTTCTTCTTGGCCGAACGTTTGGTCTCGATCCTAGAACGATCGTCGATATTCTCAACTCGTCGTCTGGCAAGAACAACGCAACAGAAGTGAAGATGAAGCAGTTCATCCTCTCGGAGACTTTTGGCTCTGGTTTTGCTTTGGGGCTTATGGCGAAAGACATTAGGATTGCAGCGGACTTGTCGAAGGCGCTCAATCTCCAGCTGCCGACATTGGCCGGTACCGCTGATGCCTGGGATGCTGCTCGGCATGCTTTAGGCCCCGATGTCGACCATACGAAAATTGCGCAGTTCGTGAAAGATCAGGCCTGACCGCGAAAAACTACGCCAAACTGACAGTTGAAAATTGTCTGATAATCTGTCAAATATGATGAAGGGAGCGAAACCCAATGGCCACTTTGGACAGGAAAGATAAGGGGTCTAAGGCCGGCGAGCGAACAGCTCCATCGGAGCAGTTCAAGCGCGGACTTGCTACTCGTCGGCAGGTGATGGGGGACGCTTACGTTGATGCGGCCCTCGGAAAGGCGACCGACTTCACCTGGCCGATGCAGGAACTCGTCACCGAGTATTGTTGGGACAATATCTGGAACCGACCTGGCCTCGACCGTCGCGCTCGATCGATCCTCAACCTTGGAATGATAGCGGTTTTAAACCGACCGCACGAGCTCAGAGGCCACATCCGCGGCGCCATCAACAACGGTGTTACGAAACAGGAGATCCAGGAGATCTTCCTTCAGGTGGCTATCTACGTTGGTGTGCCAGCAGGCATCGACAGTTTCAGGCATGCCCAGGAAGAATTCACCGAAATGGGCATTTGAGAATGTGCTGTCCCGTGAGGGGGCATGTACAACATGCGCGGAGTTCTCAGCGCTTATCAACAAGGGAGGAGCCTAAAATGGCGATAGATCTCAAGAAATTCATAGAATTCGTGCGGGAGGATTTCGAGTTCAAGCGCGAAACTCGTTATCTTAACGGTATATTAAAATGCGATTTCCCTACCCGCAGTGTAGCGCTTCATTTCGAGGACGGTACGTTGCTAAAGGTGGAAGAGGCCGAATACGACGACGACAAGTGCACTATCGTCATACGCGGGACCGGTTCACAGTGGGAGGCGCTGCTTCAGCACAAACCCTTGCCGTTTTATCAGTGCTTGCAGTCATCAAACATCAAGCATGGCCTCTACCTTAGCAGTAACAACGAAACCTTCGCGTATCTGCCTGCTCTCAACCGCATGACCACCCTGATGCGCAATGCCCGTTCTGAAGGAGCAGCAGCATGACCAAGTTTGACCCCATTATCGGCCGTTATCTCTATCTCACCGTAGAAGGTATCGAGTACCGCGTCTATTACGAAGAAGCGGGCCAGGGGATTCCGCTTCTCGTCGGTCATACGGCAGGGTCCGACGGTCGCCAATACCGTCATATGCTTTGCGATTCCGACGTGACGAAAAATTTTCGCGTCATCGCGTTCGATCTGCCGTATCACGGCAAGTCCCTTCCCCCCTACGGCGTTCGCTGGTGGGAGAAGGAATACAACATGACCAAGAAGTTCATGATGGACTTCCAGCTCGAACTCTCAAAAGCGCTCGACCTAGACCGCCCCGTTTATTTGGGCAGCTCCATGGGCGGCCATCTCGCGATCGACCTGGCATCGAACTATCCGGACAACTTCCGCGCCACGATCTCGGTCGAAGGTGCGTTGCGCTCGGCGGCGGAGTACGTCGACGTCGGTATGGCTGGCATCCGCAGGGAGTTCGACAATCCAAACGTCAATCGCACCTCCATCGGTGCGGCGATGATGCTGAATATCTCACCGTACTCGCCAGAAGCGAATGTCCGTGAAATCCAGTGGGAATACAGCTGCGGTGGACCGGGAATCTTCGCGGGTGATCTTTATTACTACTACTACGACCACGATGTGTCGCCAGAAGAAGCCAGCAAAATCGATACGTCGAAATGTATGCTATACTTCCTCACGGGCGAATACGATCCAAACACGTCCCCGGCCGATACCAAGATTGCTGCAGACCTGGTCAAAGGCTCCAAGTTTTGGACAATGGAAAAGCTCGGACATTTTCCCGTTACTGAGGACTATAGCGAGTTCCGGAAGTATCTGTTGCCGATTCTTGAGGAGATCCAACAGTCATCAGCAGCCCGGTCTAAGGTTGCCTGATCCTTTTCTCGGGAGGAGAACTTCAATGAGGTGCATTCTGAATGTCACACTTGGGGCGCTGATCTCGGTTAGCGCCCTGGCGACAACCGCTTACGCGGATGGTGTCGATCAGCTACCGGCTACAGAAAAGAAGATCTATGAAACTGTAGATCCGCAGATTCCATTGGGGGCGAGCGCCTACAAAGACTTCAAGCCCAAAAAGGGTCCTCCGTGGAAGATCGGCTATGCAAGCAGCTACGCTGGCAACACCTGGCGAGCCGCAGCTCTCGATGCGGTCATGAGCGATCTTTTACCGCGATCAAAGGCTGCGGGCCTGGTGTCTGATGTCGTGGTCACCCAGTCGGATCTTAAAGACGCCGTTCAGATCCAGCAGATGCGTCAAATGGTGGACGAAGGCGTCGATGCAATCATCATCTGCTGCTCGAACGTCACGGCTCTTAATCAGACGATCGAATATGCCTACAAAGCCGGTGTGCCGGTGTTCTCATTTTCGGGCTACGTGACGTCGCCATACGCCATCAATGGCGCGGCCAATCACGCGCAGGGCGGTGCCGAGATGGCGACGTGGCTGGCGGAAAAAATAGGAAAGAAGGGCAATATCCTTCTCGTTTCTGGTATTCCCGGTTTCGCTTCTTCGGACAGCTTTGACAAAGCGGCTAAGGAAGCACTTGCTAAGTACCCCGACATAAAGATCGTCGGTGAAGTTGCAGGGAAGTGGACCGACCAGGTGGCCCAGGTCGAAGTTCAGAAGTTTCTTGCGACGAACCCGACGAAGATTGATGGGATCCTCACGCAGGGGGCCCAAGAGAACGGCGTTCTCAACGCAATGCTGCAGTCAGGTCGAGACATGATCCCGATTACTCTCGGGGGGGAAGCTTCCGCCGCGTGCTACTGGCGCAAGAACCCCGAGTTTGTGGACAGGAGTTTCCATATTTGGCCGCCGCGTCGCGAGATGCAACAGATGTGGGAGATCATGCTCCGCACATTGGAGGGACAAGGCCCTAAGGTTCAGTCCTTCCTTCGACCCGTCTTGCCTTACACCATCGATGAAGTCCGCGCGGCAATACCAGAAGATTGCGACTTGAACTCGACAGACTTCGTGGAGCCCAAGGCGGACGGGTGGTTTCCTGCTGCGATTGCTGCAGACTACTTCGAACGCCCGGCTGATCCCTGGAAGCCTGTGTCGAAGTGAAACTGTTCTGCCCGGTGGGTCTTGCCACCGGACAGAAGTTTCTCTTGTGGGAGGACCGCCTCGCGCGGCCGTTGGGATTAGAGGATCTCCGATGCAAAACCAAACTACGATCAAGTTGATCAATGTTGCCAAGTCTTTCGGCGAGACTAAGGCCTTAAAGAAGTGTGATTTTGAAGCCCGGGCCGGAGAAGTGCACGCCATCGTCGGAGAGAATGGAAGTGGCAAAAGCACGATGGCGAAGATCATGTCTGGAGTGTTGCACCCAGATTCCGGGAGCGTTTCGGTCCTTGGAGAAGAGATTTCGACTCCGACTGACGCCAAGCGCATCGGGCTGACAACGATCTTCCAGGAAGTGCTGGTGGCCGACGAGGCCAGTGTATTGGAAAACCTGTATGTCGGGCGCGACGGCATCTTCCGCTCGCAGGGCGGCAGTGGTCGGCGTACCGAGGCTGAGGAGATCCTGAAACGCCTCGTCGGCAAGCCCGTGGATCTCGATCAGAACGTTGGGGCATTGCCTCTGAGCGTCAAGCAATGGATAGTTATTGCGCGAGCGGTCTTGCGCAGGCCGAAGGTCCTCATCCTCGATGAATCGTCTGCGGCATTAGACCTCGATTCCACGATCCGCCTCCACGAGGAAATTGATCGTCTCCGTAGGGAAGGTGCGACCGTGCTGATCGTAACGCATCGGATCGCTGAACTTGTCCGCATCGCCGATCGAGCCACGATCCTTCGCGACGGCGTCACCATTGGTACGCTCGAGAAGCATGAAATAACTGAAGAGAACCTGCTTTCAATGATGACGCCCGCGGACCGAAACGCAAGCGACGCGAAGGCGTACGAATCAAAGCAAGTAGGCGCCGCCGCGCCGGCCGTGGTAGCGGTAAGAGACCTCGTTACTCACAGCGCGGCAGCGCCCTTCGATTTCGATCTACCGAAAGGAGCGATCATCGGTGTTGCAGGACTCGACGGGCAGGGGCAGGACGCTTTCGTACGCGCCGTTGCGGGTATCATCCAGCCTTTTGGTGGTAATGTCCAAGTCTGGTCATCCAGCACCGAGAGAATGAAAAAGGTCGCATCGCTCGAAGACGCTACCAAAGCAGGAATCTCGTATATTTCCGGCGACCGCAAGCGTGAAGGTATCTTCCCTCAGCAGAGCATCTTCGAAAATCTTGCCATCGGCGTCTATCGCAAGAACCTCGGTCCTCTTGGTATAATCAATAAGGCCGGCCTCAAACCCATGTTCAAACGCGAGGTGGATCGGCTCCGGATTAAGATTGGAAGTCCGGCGAACAAGATCACCTCACTGTCGGGCGGAAATCAGCAAAAAGTTTTGATCGGCCGTGCCTTTGCAAACGAACCGTCCGTCATCGTCCTTAACGATCCCGCTCGCGGTGTCGACCTCGGAACGAAGCGCGATCTCTACCGCGAACTGCGCCTGTTCACGGAGAAGGGTGGCAGCGTGATTTATCTATCAAGCGAAATCGAAGAGTTCATCGGCTTTGCGGACCGCGTCGACGTCTTCTTTGCTGGAAGGCTTTTCCGGTCGCTAGCAGGCGAGGACATAGCGGAAGAGCCAATCTTGGCCGCAATGTTTGGAAAATCGCCAAACGCCTCCATCGAGTTCGATCTGGAAAGGACTGCATGATGTCTGGAATCGCATTCCGTCAAATCACCCAGGACCGTTCCCTCTTCGTGCCGGCCGGCCTATTCATCGTCCTTTTGGTCGCCGTTGCCCTACGCGGACACGGGCTATTCACGAACAACGGCCTCGCAGGTGCAATCCTTGTCGCCACGCCCTTGATTCTAACGGCGCTTGCCCTCACCCCCATTGTCATGGCGGGTCGTGGAGCAGTGGACCTTTCAGTTGGCCCCTTGATGGGGTTCATCAACGTTACCCTTATTACCTGGCTTGTGGGTAACGGAATTACCAACCCTATCGCAGTGATAGTATGGGCAGTCGGCCTGGGAGCGGCATTCCAGCTACTCCAGGCGCTGGTTATCATTTATGTGCGTGTCGCTCCGATAATCGTTACGCTGTCGGGTTTTCTTGTCCTCTCCGGGTTGAACCTGATGGTGATGTCCCGACCGGGTGGAGTCGCGCCCGACTGGATGCTTAGCTGGGGGGCGGGGACCGACATCATGTCACCTGTTTTGCTGTTGCTGGTTGCAGCGTATGCATTATGGCTCCTTCTCAGGGGGACTATGTTTTACCGCAACCTTCGCATGACGGGTGCGGATGAGCGCATGGCGTATACGAGCGGCGTTCGAGTGGACGCAGTCCGCATCATCGCCCACGTTGTTGGTGGAGCATTCGCTGGACTTGCCGCCCTCAGCTACACGGCGCTGATCTCCTCTGGTGATCCGACGCAGGGCAGCACCTACACCCTTCAGGCTGTTACGGCCCTGGTTCTCGGAGGTGCGAGCCTCTCCGGTGGTCGTGGTGGAGCACTTGGATCTACGCTTGGCGCGATCAACATGTTCCTCATCTCCTATCTCCTCTCCACCTTCAACTTCGGCACGGTTTCGGGGTTCGTTACCCAGATGGCATTCGGCTTAATCCTCGTCGGATCACTTCTCGTGAACGTCTTTGTCATCAGTCGCCGCGCGGTTGTGTAAGGAGCAAGATAATGGTCGCGACAGTTATGAATTCCGAAATCAAATCGGCTCAGAAGTCTAACCCGCTCAAGGCTCATCGGAGCATCGTCATTGGCTTTGTTCTTCTGGCCTCTCTCTTAGCACTCGGTGCATTGCTGGTCCCCGGCTTCGTATCATCCCAAAACGCGCGTTCAATCCTTCTTCTCGCAGCGTTTCTGGGGCTTGCCTCCATTGGCCAGACCCTGTGCGCTCTGGTCGGTGCGCTCGATCTTTCGATACCATATATTATTGGAGGCGCGAACATCCTCCTTCCCAGCCTTATGGTCGCAGGTATTCCCGCTCCCCTCGCGATGCTGGTTGTCATGCTCCTCGGTGCGCTTGTCGGGGCCGCCAATGGCGCCCTGAGCTTCCGTCTCCAAGGGCAAGCGCTGATCATGTCGCTCGGAGTTGGCTTCGCGGCCGTCGGTGCGGTCCAGATCTACACCTCACTCGGCTCGGCGTTTGGTGGTACAGTGTTTGCTCCGGTACCCGAATGGCTGAGGAACATTTCGGCGTTCAACGGAAAGTTTTTCGGCCTGTCGCTGCCTCCGGTCATCGTGATCTGGGCTATCGTCGCCATCGCGCTTGGATGGTTCATGTACAACACCTGGTTTGGCCGCAGCATTTACGCCGTCGGCGGAAGCCGGACGGCGGCCGCCCGCCTCGGAATCTCCGAATTCAAGGTCTGGACCGTCATCCATAGCGTCAGCGGTGCCATGTCTGCAATCACGGGCATGCTGCTACTAGGGTTTTCCGGTGGTGGCTTCGTCGGCGTGGGCGACCCTTATCTTTTCACCACCGTAGCAGCGGTGGTGATTGGAGGGACGTCGCTTCTTGGTGGGGCGGGCGGCTATGGCGCGACAGTGCTCGGTGTTCTTGTCCTGACTGTACTGACCTCGCTTCTAGTTGGCCTCGGACTGAACTTTCCGGCGCAGCAGGCTGTCGTCGGTCTGCTCATCGTTCCGATGGTCGCGATATACGCACGGTCACCACACATTCGAAATCAGATATGATCAATGCATAGAAAGGAAGATCCATGGCAATCTCCAGCACCCTGCTAGGCCGTTTAAAGGACCAGACTCTCGTTCGCGAGCAGATGCTGGTTGGAGGAAAGTGGTCGAGCGAAGGGGTAAACGGCACACGCATCAACGTGCTAAACCCCTCCACGATGGACGTCCTTGCCTCTTTGCCTAGCGCTGGCCTTGCTGAAGTGCGAGCCTCTATCGATGCTGCAAAGGCTGCACAGAAGAAGTGGGCTAAGGTTTCGGCGAAGGAACGCTCGCTGATCATGCGGAAGTTCTACGAAGAGGTGGTAGCTAACGCTGAAGACCTGGCCGTAATTCTGACATCGGAAATGGGCAAGCCACTGGCGGAAGCGCGTGGCGAGATTGCTTACGGCGCTTCCTACATCGAATGGTTCGGTGAGGAAGCCAAGCGTGTCTATGGTGACACCATTCCAGGTCACCAGGCCGACAAGCGACTGCTTGTCATCAAGCAGCCGGTTGGCGTTGTGGCCGCCATCGCTCCTTGGAACTTTCCGTCGGCGATGGTGTGCCGCAAGATCGCGCCGGCGCTCGCGTCCGGCTGCGCGATCGTATTCAAGCCTGCTGCCGAGACTCCGTTATCGGCGCTTGCATTGGCGATCCTCGCGGAGCGTGCCGGAATACCCGATGGCTTGTTCAGCGTCCTCCCGACGGATAATGCAAGAATGTTTGGCGAGGAGGTCTGCTCCAACCCGGTCGTCAAGAAACTGACCTTCACCGGTTCGACCGAAGTTGGCCGTATCTTGATGGCGCAAGGCGCCCAGAAGATCATGAAGCTGAGCCTGGAACTCGGCGGCAATGCGCCGTTTATCGTTTTCGACGATGCAGATCTCGACCAGGCGGTCGAGGGGGCTATGCTTTCTAAGTTTCGTAACGCGGGTCAAACCTGCGTGTGCGCGAACCGTATTTACGTACAGAGCGGGATCCATGACAGGTTCGTCGAGAAGCTGGCAATGCGCGTGAGTGCCTTGCAGGTTCTTGACGGGTTTGAGAGCGGGGCGACGATCGGCCCGTTGATCAACGATGAAGCGGTAGCAAAGCTCTATGGTCATATCGATGACGCTGTGACCAAGGGTGCGACTGTCGTGGTTGGTGGTGACCGCGATGCTCGCGGAGGCACGTTCGTCCAACCAACGCTTCTCTCGGGTGCCACAAAGGATATGAAGGTTGCGCGTGAGGAAACCTTCGCGCCTCTGGCTCCGGTGTTCAAGTTCGATACTGTCGAGGAAGTCATCGAACTCGCGAACGATACGGAATTCGGCTTGGCAGCCTACTTTTTCGCCAACGACCTCAGGAACGTTTGGAAGGTCACAGAGGCGCTGGAATACGGCATGGTTGGCGTGAACACGGGTCTGATTTCCACCGAATTAGCGCCATTCGGCGGCGTCAAGCAATCCGGCTTCGGCCGAGAGGGCTCAAAGTACGGAATGGATGACTTCTTATCCATGAAATACGTCTGCATGGGCGGGATCGGCGCATAGCGATCGCCCAAGGGTCGCTCGCCGACTGAACTTAAAGGGGGAGAGGTCTGTTGAATAGAGGCAGGACAGCAACATCCTCTCCGCCGGTTGCGAGGTCTCAAAAGGCTGGACTTTTCTAGAGGTTTCGCGGGAGCTGTCCTACGGATCTTCCCTTCCGACCCCTTCTGGGGCCGGCCTTGCAGACGAGATTTCTGCCTGTCTTTTCGATTGTCGATCCTTCCGCCAATGCCCTACAAGGTAAGTCTTTCCCAGATAGCTTGTAGCCTTCGAAGAGGTAACACGACATGAACGAGCTGTTGCACCGTGGCGTTGTCGTTTCAACGTATCGGAGTCCTGAGCAGGAGCATGATCACCACCCGATCGATGCACGCGTTCGTCCTGAAATCGATCAGGCCGACGATGCTGCACGTGCCAGCGTGGAGGGTCAAGCGAAAGCCATTCGCGTCAACCAGCGACGCGTCAAGGTGTAGTTGTCGGCGGCCGCACCCTCAGTGTCGGTTTGACGTAGCCGCCGATCTTCGCCGGCGCCAGGCCTTTATGGTAGATCCGGATGCGTCCGGGTCATCCAGACGTCAAACGCGTAATGCAGGAAGAGATTCGATAGGATCGGGCTGACCACGCCCCCTTGCGGGGTACCACGCATCCGCTCAATGACTTCTCCGTTCTTTTCCATAGGCGCGGTCAACCATCTTTCGATGTAGAGCAGAGCCCAGTTGCATTTAACGTCTTTTCTGACCGTCTTCAGCAAGAGATCATGCGGAAGATTGTCGAACAGCTTTGATGTCGGATTCCGGATCAATCATCTGCTTGACCACCATCTGCGCGATCCGATCACTGACCGCCGATTCCAGATCTTGTAGAGATTTCTCGCAAGGTCTTTGTCAAACATCTCCAGGGTCTCACCGTCCACCCGGCTGCACCACGGTTGGCTTTGACCGCTTTGTAAGCTTCGTACACTTGCCGCTTCTCAATCCGAAACGGCTTGTCTGTCGTACCTATCGAGTCATCCTGTTTCCGGTTGTTCCAAACAATACGACCACCTGATCCGATCCCTTTGCTCCGGCCCCATTACAGGGCCCTCAACGCTCATACGGATCGGTCCGCCCCAGTCTCCTGCATCGGTACTCTCGCCTTACGGTTTCTCCGCTTGGGCTTCTCCCTTGGCATCAGGAGCCTGGTTCCTGCAGTTCCGGGTGAAAGCCTGTGTCCAACACGCCCCCTCTACGCCGGTCGCCGCCCGCCCAATCATCAGGCACCCGGCGGACTTGTCCCAGGATGACGAAACAGTCCTGGTTTCGACGACGCTTATATTCATAACGGCGCGTCTTCGGAGGGTTCACTTTCGTTCGTCTTTCGGACACGCACCTGCTCGGATCTCGTCCGAACTCTTCATCCGGCGCTCACCACCACGGCTCTTTACCGCAGCAGCTCGGACTGGTTTGAGACCCGCTCCTGAAAGCCGATCCCGGAGGGCCATCCTCCATCATTCACGCAGCTTCACGTTACGGGGTTAGCTCACACTGAACTCCTTCCGTGCCTCTGCAGCACACTTTCGTCGTGAGCGTACGGTGAGCTGTTTTTGCTGATCGGCCAAATCAGGCGATGTTCTGGCATTAGAACCAGCATTAGTGCTGACATTAATACCAGAACGAAGAGGTTTCATGGCTCGCATAGAGATCATGTCCGGTACCGAGCGCAGACGGCGTTGGTCGGACGAGGCGAAGCTGAGGATACTTGCGGAAGCTGATGAGCCCGGTGCTCGCATTGGCGATGTGGCGCGCCGGCACGACATTCATCCGGGCCAGATCCGCTTGTGGCGGCAATCATTCAACTATGCCGATCGGCCGACGGTGTTCCTCCCGGTGGAAATCACGGAGGAGGTTGGCGTAAGCCAGCCGTCTACCGCAGCAACAAGGCCGACGATCGTTGAGATCTTGCTTCGAAACGGTCGGAGCTTGAAGGTTGCGGTTGACGTTGAGTTGAAGCTGCTTGGCCCGCTCGTCGCTTGCGTGGAGGCGGTATGATCGGCCCATCGGGGAATGTGAGGGTCTATCTGGCCTGCGGAGTGACCGATATGCGGCGTGGCATTGATGGTCTGTCCGCGCTGGTCGAGACGGTCGTGAGGGAGGCACCGGGCTCGGGCGCAATCTTCGGCTTTCGCGGAAAACGCGCGGACCGGATCAAGCTTCTTTGGTGGGATGGCCAGGGGTTCTGTCTGTTCTACAAGATTTTGGAGCGCGGATACTTTCCCTGGCCGACGGCGAAAGAGGGTGTAGCGCACCTGACGCAGGCGCAGCTTTCGATGCTCGTTGAGGGGATCGATTGGCGACGCCCGGCGTGGACTTCCGCTCCCGGCCGAACGGGATAAAAGCTATATTTTGCAGGGGCATGGGAAGCTTAACGCTGGTGCGTCAGAGGCAAATCGGCTAGTTTCGCGGATATGGAAACAGCGCCGCTGGACAGTCAGGACGAGCTCAATACTTTGCGCGCACTCGTCGCGGAACAGGCGGCAAAACTTGAGAGCCAGGAAGCCGAGGTCATCAAGCGAGACTCCATAATCGGGCTTCTTCGCGCGCAACTGGAGCTTCTCCGACATCGGCAACATGGCGCGTCTTCGGAAAAGATCGACAGGAAGATCGAGCAATTCGAGCTGATGTTGGAGGAGATCGAGGCCTCCCGGGCCGAGGCTGAACAGCGCTCCGGGAAACCGCCTCTGCCGGAGTTGGACGACGCATCCGAGAAGCCGAAGCGCAAGCCTCTACCCGATGATCTCACCACCGAAGAACTGGTCTATGCAGCTCCCTGCAATTGCCCGACCTGCGGTGGCACTTCGTTCCTGAAGGCGGCCGACAGAGTGGTCCAGGTGCTGGAGCACGTGCCGGCGTCGGTCAAGATTGTCCGGCATGTCGAGAAGCGCATGATCTGCAGGGAATGCGATACGACAGTGGCTGGCGAGATGCCGACCTTGCCGATCGAGCGCGGCAAACCCGGGCCGGGGCTGCTCGCCCACATCATGATCGCCAAATTCGACGATCACATTCCCCTCTACCGCCTGTCAGAGATGTACGACCGGTTGGGGATAGACATCTCCCGATCCGTAATGGCCGACTGGGTCGGCCGGGTATCTGCATTGCTGACACCACTTGTCCTGTTAATCAGGGCCCATATCGCCGCACTCGACCGAATACATACGGACGATACCCCGGTCGATGTTCTCGACCCCGGGCGGGGCAAGACAAAAACCGGCAGGGTCTGGGTCTACATCTTTGACGGCAGTGGCTATCAATCCGCCACTCCCGCAGCCATTGCCTATTACTACAGCCCCGACCGCAGGGGCGCACATCCGGCTGACACCTGGCAAGCTTCAGCGGCGTCATGCATGCCGACGGCTACGGGGGTTACAAGAAGCTCTATGGCAACCAGATCATTGAAGCCGCCTGCATGGCGCATGTGCGCCGCAAGTTCCATGATGTGATAAAGCTCAAGCCGTCTCCGATCGCTGAGGAAGCGCTGTCACGCATCGGCGCTCTCTACGATATCGAGAACCGTATCCGAGGCATGTCGGCTGACGAGCGGCGCACCCTGCGCCAACACCATGCCCGGCCTGTTCTGGACGAACTCAAGGCCTGGATCGAGGCGACACTCTCGACTTTGCCTCAGAAGCAGAGGCTGGCCGAGGCGATGCGATATGCCCTGTCGCGATGGGCAGCCTTGAGCGTCTACATCGACGATGGCCGTGTCGAAATCGACAACAACATCGCTGAACGAGCCATGCGTCCGCTTGGAATTGGAAGGAAGAACTGGCTGTTTGCCGGCTCGGACAAGGGCGGCGAGCGCATCGCCAACATCCTCACCATCATCGAGACGGTCAAACTGCAAGGCCATAATCCAGAGGTCTATCTGACGGATGTCCTGACCCGGATCCAGGATCACCCCGAAGACCGAATTGAAGACCTCCTGCCTTGGAACTGGACGCCGGCAAAAGCTCGATGCGAGGCCGCCTGATGGCGCGCTCGAGGTTCATCTACACACTCAGCCAAGTCGCCGGCATGATCGGCGAAAACCTCGAACTGATCGAAGAAGTGACCGCAAACTCGGACAACATCTCCGAAGGCGAACTGGTTTACGTCGGCGATGGCAGTGAAGACGGCACGAAGGGTCTGACCGAGAATGGCATCGAAGAACAAAGCCTACTCGCCGACATCAGGACGTGGGACGGCGGTATCCGCGAGTTCCTCATCGACACACAGTGCGATCCTGAAATAATCGACCGCATCATGGCCGATGAGATGAAACGCGGCCTATAGATTCCATCTCTCGACACCCGAAAATGCGTTCGCCGGACGCTTACCTTTCGTCGATGAAGATCAGTTTCTCCGGATCGAGGTCCAATTGACCATCGAACCAGGCGCGCCGGCGCTTCAGGACGTCCGGTCGGTCCTGCTCCAGTGCGTGTGCGGTCTTTTTTAAGGTCCACCCACGGCCTCGAAGCCAGGCGCCAAGTGCGCTGCGGCTGATCTTCACCTGCCGCTCGACGGACAAGCGCTCAACCATCTCATCGAGCGTCACATCCCTACGCTCGTTGATCAACGCGACAACGAATTCCTCGTGTGCATCCACTGCCGAAGGTCGTCTCCAGCCCTGTGGCCGAGCAGTCAGCTCACCCTCTTTCGCTCTTGCAATCCAGCGGATCGCCGTCGAAATCCCAACTCCGAAACGAGCCGCAGCCTGTCGAGCCGACATGCCCGCCGCAGACGCTTTCAAAACCCGTATTCGAAGATCATCGCTCAGGGCTTGTCCCATCATCCACCTCTTCTCTGTGGAGTTGAATCAGCTTCGATGGACGCCGTCACATCACAATCGATTCATCGATCGCAGGACTTGCTCTAGGTCGCTCGTGGCGGGGCGAAACTCGGTTGCTGAAAACGATGATGCTCTTCGAACGGCGCCAAATGAAATTTTGCCGGCTGCATCCTCCTTGCAAGCGCGGACGATCCATTGGACGCCTGACTATCCTTAAAACGTCGTCTTTTTGCATTCGAGACGGGCAGGAAAGGCTTCATTAACCAACGCAACCAATAGGTATTCTCAGCTATGTCACAGACCCACAAGATTGATCTGCCGTTCGAATGAATGAAACGGCAATTGGAAGATTTGAGTAGACAAGTCGATCGTCCACCTCACCTAAAAGGTTTGCCTTTATGCCCAAGTCCATTAGACTCGCTTTATCTTTGATATTTGTTCTGCTCTCTCTTCTCGCGGCGGGCCAGGGCATCGTGAGTATCGTCAAGCTGCTGTCCATTAGGAGCAATATATCCGAAGTTGCCAGCAACTGGCTGCCATCGATCGATGTGATAAATCGGATCAATACGATCACCGGGGACTACCGCATCCTGCAGTTCAGGCTGGTGACAAACTCATCAGATTCGACGAGCCTTGCGCATAATATCACCACCTTCCGCCAGAAGATGGAGGATCTCGCGAATGCCCGTGGTGAATATGAGCCGATGGTGACATCCGGCGAGGAGCGTCAGGCCTATGACGCGTTCTCCGCTTTGTGGACGCAATATCAGGAGGATGGCGAGCGGATTGTTAAACTAATGCAGGCAGGCAAGAAGGATGAAGCATTCGCTCTTCTAACGAGTGACGCCACGACGAAACTGTATAATGATAGCGGAGCGCTCCTTGACCAGGATGTCGCAGTTAACAAGCGTGGTGGAGTCGCGGCCGTCGGAAACACGATGGGCGCCGTTTCATCGACGGTTTTGGTCACCATTCTTGCCATGGCGCTGGCAACTACGACGGGCATTATAGCCCTGCTTTACTGCATCCGGAAGATTACCGATCCGATCTCGCGGTTGACTACCACGATGGGCGTACTGGCAGATGGTAATCTCGACACTGAGGTTCCTTTCGCAATGCGCGCCGACGAAATCGGCAAGATGTCGAGAGCCGTTGAGGTATTCAAGCAAAACAGCATCAAGGCCCGCGATCTGAACGCGCAGGAGGCCGCGTTGCAGGCCAAGAGCGCCGACTTGCAGTCGAGCATTGCCGAGGTGGTGTCAGCCGCCGTAGCCGGTGACTTCACCCATCGCATCACCAAGAAATACGGCGATGCGGCTCTCGACCGTTTTGCAGGAAGCGTCAACGAACTGGTCACCTCTGTTGACCGGGGCATCGCCGAAACTCGCCGAGTTATCTCAGCGCTTGCCGATGGGGATCTGACGGAAAACATGTGCGGCGAGTTTCAGGGAGCCTTTGGTGAACTGAAGAGTAATGTCAACGCCACCATGGCAGCCCTTCGATCCGTATTAGGCGAGGTTCGCTCCGCCGTCGACACGATCAACGGCGGAGCCGGCGAGATGCGCATCGCCTCAGGCGACCTTTCAAAGCGCACGGAACAGCAAGCCGCGGCCCTGGAGGAGACCTCTTCGGCGCTTGAGGAAATCACGGTGGCGGTAAAAAGCTCGACAGAAAGAGCCACGGAAGCCAGCCATATGGTCGATGAGGCACGCAGAAGCACCGAGCAGTCGAGCGCGGTTGTCAAAGACGCGGTCGCCGCCATGGGCCGCATCGAGCAGGCCTCGGATGAAATCGGCCAGATCATTAACGTCATTGACGAGATCGCCTTCCAGACCAATCTTTTGGCCCTCAACGCCGGCGTCGAGGCGGCGCGTGCGGGTGACGCTGGAAAGGGTTTCGCCGTTGTGGCTCAGGAGGTGCGTGAACTGGCACAGCGCTCCGCCACTGCCGCCAAGGATATCAAGGCGCTGATCAACCGGTCCGGCGACGAGGTCAAAACTGGGGTCAGGCTGGTAACGGCCACAGGCGATGCCCTTGGTCTAATCCGAGGCCACGTGATCAAGGTGAACGAGCACGTTCATACGATCTCGACGGCGGCACGAGAGCAATCGACCGGGCTGGCGGAAGTCAGCACTGCGGTCAACCAGATGGATCAGACAACCCAGCAGAATGCGGCGATGGTGGAAGAATCGACGGCGGCCACCAACCGGTTGGCGGATGAGGCTTCCAATCTGGCGCGGCTTATTGCGCGCTTCAGGCTCGACGGTTCGACTTTTGTACGGCGTGTTGCCCACCAGAACGGTAAGCCGGCCGCCTCGCCAGCGCGTGCCCTCTCCCAGAAGCTTGCCGGCGCCTTCGGCGGACGTACTACAGCCGCTGTCGCGACTAAGGAATGGGAAGAGTTTTAATGAATCATGTCATAATTCATCGCAGGATATTATCGGTTTCCATCTGGCAGCCAGCAGTTCTGCATGAAGACGACGTTGATCCCGGAAATCCGGGGGTTAGCAGAGGCGACGCCGCTGCCCCTAACGCATGTTCTCGGTTCAGGGATCTGCCGGTTCTGTCATTCCGGTGATAGAGCTTGCTGCCGAGATAACCAATCCCATCGGTCTAGCCACAGCGCCATTGTCGTCGTTGAGGTAGCAGATGGTATCATCGGCCCGGTCGTCGATCAGGTCTCTGGCATTCTATCGATCAACGGCGATCGGATCCAACCGGTTCGGACTTAGGCGCGACTTCGACCCAACCTTCAGCTACGGAATCACTCCGCTTGAACAAGGGATGGAATGCTTCCTTAGTTTTGAGCAAAGGTTTGGCACCAATCAGGACGCATCGCAGCTGCCTAGCAGACTTTTGCTTTTTCACCTTCCGCGACTGTCTTCCTTCAAGACGCGGAGTATTAACGAAATTCAACGAGAGTTCGAAGATGTCCAAAGTTATCGCAATCAATTTCGGGCAACAGGCTAAGACAGATACCCACTTAGAAAGCCACGAAGATGCACAGTCGCAGCGCCTGGAGCAAGAGCGGCTGCAAATGATCCAAATCACCAATCACCTTGAAGCACTGTACGCTCGGCTGCTGACCGTCTGTGGCGACAGACCGAAAAATTAAGGGCGCAGCGATGGTATAGCCCGGTGGAGCGCTGCGAACCACAGCGCCATCGCGAAGGGCTATTTCCGGGTCAGCTTTCGGGCGGAGAGGCCTGCGAAGCACACATAGATCGCCTATGCGGCAGAACATCGCTCATATGCACTGTTTTAGATGGCAGTTCGCCGTAACGTCTCTTGTACTCTGCAGCAAAACGGCCGAGGTGTGTGAAGCCCCACTTAAGCGCTATTTCCGAAACGCTGATTTTAGCGCCGTTTTGCAGCAGTTCCTGTCGAGCTGCGCACATACGCAAGTCTCGGAGGTGCATTGTGGGGCTGGTATTACGAAATTGTCGGAAGCCGTGCTGCAAAGTCCGCACGCTGACCTTGGCCGCAGCGGCGATATCGTTAAGGGAAATGGGTTGAGCCATATGCTCTTCCATAAACTCCATTGCCCGTTTCACGTGGCGAGGCGTGGGAGACGGAGCCGGACGACGAAGTTCATCGGTATAGCGATGCATACAGCTTTCGATCAAAAGGTACTCTATCGCGTCGAGGAGCGAGCTATAGGCCGACGGGCATTGTCGCAGAGCCCCCCCGGCACTGAGGCCGCGATGGGCAGACAGGGCTAGTTCTCGCATGAGCGTTCCCGCGCTCGATGCAAGATCAAGGGTCGGCTGAATTTGCAGATTTCCGCTGATCGTCCGATCGAGCATGCGAGAAAGCTTGTCACGCAAGGATTGCGTATCGATCGTCAATGACAGTTGAGATCTTATGCCATCTTGTCGGGCATTTAGCGGAGCATTTGCAACATGCGGCGACTCTACCTGTTGCCCAGACCAATGAAAGACTGCATTCCCGGACGCCGGCAGGAAGACCGTTACGACGTCAACTGGGGAATCTATCATGACCGAGAACGCCTCTTCATGATGGGCATCCGCAACGCCAAAACCATCAAGGGAAATTCGACTGCAGCGAGAGTTAAGCGATCTACTGTCGTGTTGAGCAAGGTCAGATGACGCCAGGGGCGATGATATCAAAGGCAAAAGACGTTCGGGATCGGAGCCCTCGATAAAGTTGTCTTTCACTAAGGTCCCTTCATCGGGCTTGCTGAACAAACTTTCGGTCATCCAATATAACCTATCTATGAACACCAACTCGCACATGCCGGGACTAGTTTTCCAAACCTTCAAAGCTCGAGACCGGATGGCGTGCGAGCGATTTTGATCGCGTACATGACCGATTCGGACCTTTGTGGAGGCCGGTTGAATCTCTCATTCCCTAGGCTTTCGTCATGGCGGATCATCACCAGCACCGACATCCACGTTCTCCCGCTCGAGATGGCCTCCTAGTTTTTCAGCGCTGCAGTTGGGAAGCCTCTAATGATGCGATGACTGGCTTCCACAAGCCTCGAACAGATTGACAGATTGTCTGATATACGTTAATGCTATTCCTGATCAAAGGCAAGGCAGCATCAGGGAAATCTGCCACGGTTCTAGTGGAGTTCCCGCACGGCAAATCAATCTAAAGATGCCTCCCAAGGCGAGGGGTGACGGGCTGCTTTCGATCGCAGCCCGTCACGGGAAGGGTGGGAGTGCTATGAGTGGGAGAGAACCTACGCCAACCGACCTTGGAGGCCGTTGAGTCGACACGGAGAAAAATGATTGTGCTGTAGGATGGCCCCACGATTTCGCCACACGCTGGTCCTCTTAACCTGCGCATCAGCATACTTCGGTTATGACGTATAAGAGAGGCACGCTCCAGGCTCAACACTCGGAGACGCAAAGACGTCGACGAGTTCTTTTGGCCTACTAAGCGAGGCGGTCGCGGCAAATATCAATGCGTAAGCCGCGCCTCGTCGCATTGGGTTGACTTTGCGCTCTTCTTAGCGGGTACGGACTCCGGGCGTCTGATTGGGCAAAAGAAGAGCTTAAGGACGAAACCTGATGATGGTCAAACAGCTTGTGCTGCCATAGGCGTGCTGTTGTCTGTGCCGCGCGAACGCGAAAAGCGCGATCAAATCGGAACGTGGCGGCGAGAGAAGACTAACAGGAAAGACCACATCAAACTCAACCGGGTGTCGGAATACCGATGCTTACGGCATTGCGGGCATGAGGCCTCAAAATGACGCCGGTCTCGACATGTGTCCGCCGAAAATCGCAAAAAGGAATTGACAGATTGTCGGACAAAAATTTTACTATATCGCCCGCGCATTGCTTGTTCGCGGGAGACGCAGCGACGGACCGGGAGTTATAAGTGCTAAACTTGGCCAAAAATGCACAAATTGTCGACCTTCTTAATCTGCCGGAAGCGGCGACCGGCGCGTGATACAAGCGTCTCTGACTCACAAGGCGTGTCATACTCCATCGACCGAGGTACTGGTTGAACGTGACAGTGACGCCAACATTTCTCCTGGGGAAAAAGTCTGTGTCTTGATAGGCGCGTCAAATCCTGTTGGTCTTTGTTTGGCGCGCTCATTTATAGAAAAAGGCTATCGGGTCGCCGTAGGCGACGCCAATCCCGCCGACTTCGCCTCCCTGGCTGAAGGCCAAGGAAACAATTTTTTACCGGTCAAAGTCAACCCGAACAGAGACGTTTACGTCAACTCAATGGCTGACCAGGTGTATTTGCGCTGGAGACGGGTCGACGTTCTGGTGAACATAGTTTTCCGCAGAAATGAAACAACCCAAACTGTAACGGGATCGCTATCCAGCGCGAATCTGGGGCTTGATGCCGTATCCAATCTAATCAGAGTTACAGGTGCCTTTAGCTCTCGACTTCAGGGCGCGGAGCTTGCCGTAGTGGACGTCGCATGGTTCGAAGAGACGACCTCGCTGGAAGCAGAAGCCGTCCTTCAAGCGGCGTTGCGCACTACTACCTCCGCAATTGCTAGGCAATATTTCGGTTCCGGGCTGAGGATAAATGCTGTACACGCCAGCGATGTGAACTCTACGTCTTCAAGCGAAAATGACGTGCTTCGAACAGTGATCCACGCCGTGCAATTCCTGGCGAATTCGGAACTGTCCGGAAAGCTGACAGGGAACGTGCTGGAGATCGATCCTCGGTGCAGATAGATCCACTCCCACGTTCTGATCCGGCAAATCTGCAGGTATTAACCTTCCGTTAAGTTTCTCGAAAGACGCAATGGGTAAGAGGTCAAATCCTAACAACACGTAAAAAAGTTTCGATTGTTTTAGTGAAACTCTTATCCATGTTCGTTCAGGCTCAAACATTACTATTCCAAAAGCGAGGCCCCAGCACCGTTTGAGCCCTTTGGAGGTAAGTATGTTCGTCGATCGCCTGTTGTCCACCTTTACCATAAGAGCAAAGGTGTTGTTGGTACTTGTACCCTTGATCCTGATATTGGCGGCAGTTGGTGGGGTCGGCTTAAAAGCAACTGGCTTGCTTCAGTCTCGTCTTCGGCTTTCAAATGAGGTTCTTCAGACCTTGAGCGGGTTTCGAAGTGTCGCGGAAAGCATGAACCGCTTTTTGGCGCAAAGCTCAACGGAGTACCGAGATGAGGCGCTGACAAGTTTAAACGGGCAGAGCGCAACCATGCAGTCGCTCCAGGAAGCGGCGGCAGGTAGCGGGAGCGAAACTGGTGCGCTCGAAAACAGTGTATCGGCAATGTCCGTTATCTCGGGCAGCATCGGCCGCATGTGGTCTTTGCATAATGACGAGGAATCCGTTCGCAGCGACATTGTTTCCAACTTGTCGAAGATCAAGGAGGTCGGAGGCGCCCTTAAATTGGCTGCGGTTGATGTGCGCTCACAAGTACGCAATCAGGAGAACTCCGGGAAAACCATGCTCCGGGAGGCTACCCGCTCACTCGATACGGCATCAGTTATGCAACACATGGCGGAAGACTTGGTGAGCTTGCCGGACGGAGCGAAGCAGCCTCCGACTGTCGCCCAGCAAGGGCTTGTGATCAAAAAGTCGCTAAAAACAGTTAAGCGGGTAGTCTCGACTGCTGACGAGCAGGCCGTTACTAAAATTGAGAGGACTATCGCCAAGCTAATCGCCAACCCCGAATTTGTCGACCCTTCCACACGGCTTGCCGGCTCTGACCTACAGAGCTTTGCGACGAACCTGCGAGTGGATGCGATCCAGCACATGATTGAAGGAACAAATGCGATCCGGGCGTTGGATAAAGCGTTGACGGATTCCGAAATGCTTGTTGCGACGGCGACAACGATCGGCCAGGACGCCGATTCGATCGAAATCGAAATCAATAACCTGTTCCGTACAGCCAACGCAGAGAATCAGCAGCGCCTCGTTGAGCAACTTACAAAATTGGCGCGTGACACCGTGGCAGTTGGAGGCGTTGCCAGCTCGATATCTGGCTTCGATAAAATGCAGGAAGATCTATTCGCCCAGGTGGATTCTATCCAAGAGAACACAGAGAAGCTGGTCAAGATAGCGGAAGCCCGCCAAGCGCAATATTCTGAGGCGGACAAAACCGGCCAGGAGATCTGGAAAAACCTCGTAACCTTTGCAGCAACTCAGGAAAACGATGCTCGCAATGAAAGCAATCTTGCCCGCTTGCTGTCAACTATCGCCACAGTGTCCGGCGTCTTGGTAGCCTTGGCGGCTGGCGCCGGCCTGATGGCGACACTTCGCGCCCCGATCGAACGGATCGCGAAGCGCATGCAAGAGCTGGCAAAGGGCGATCTTCGATCGCAGATTGTCGGACGTGACCGGAGAGACGAAATAGGTGAAATGGCTCGCGCACTCGAGGTTTTCCGTGAAAATGCTGTCTCGAAGATGGACATCGAGACACGAACGGAAGCCGATAGGAAAACCGTTGAACAGGAGCGGATGGATCGTGAACGCGAACGCGCTCAGATGGAGGAGGAGGTCGCAACTGCCGTCACCATTCTAGGAGAGGCGTTATCTCGATTGGCGCGTGGCGACATCTCTCAAGAAATTGACCGCCAATTCCATCCCAATCTTGAGCCGCTGAGGCGCGATTTCAATCACTCGCTTTCGATCCTGAGAGAGACAGTGTCTCATATCGACGAGAATACCAATCAAATTCAATGGGGAACCAGCGAGCTTTTCAAAGCCTCAGATGATCTGTCGCGGCGAACTGAATTGCAAGCCGCCTCACTGGAGGAGGCTGCGGCCGCCGTCGAACAGGTGACGGTCACGGTCAGAAAATCATCCGAGAATGCCTATGAAACCCAGGCTTTCGTGTCCGTTGTTAAAGAACACGCCGAGGGTGCGGCAACCATTGTGACCGATGCGATCAACGCAATGGGCAGAATAGAAGACGCGTCCCACAAGATCGGCCAAATCATTGGTTTGATCGATACGATTGCGTTCCAGACAAATCTTTTGGCACTAAATGCTGGTGTCGAGGCGGCTCGTGCTGGAGATGCCGGAAAGGGTTTTGCAGTCGTAGCCCAGGAAGTGCGCGAACTTGCCCAGAAATCATCAGCTGCAGCCCGCGAGATTCGCCACCTGATTTCGGAATCCTCTTCGGAGGTGGCGATCGGCTCAGATTACGTGGGGAAAGCAGGTGAGGCGTTACACAACATAACGGCGTCGATCTTGAAGATTTCCGATCGGATTGATCAAATCGTCAATTCGAGCCGCGAGCAAGCGGCGTCCCTCGCCGAGATCAACAATAACGTCAATGTACTTGACCAGGGAACACAACAAAACGCTGCCATGGCCGAGCAGACAAATGCCGCGGCAAAGACTCTCTCGGATCAGACTAACGAACTCAGCGAGCGGCTCGCTTCATTCAAATTGACCGAAGATAAGTCGACGCGTCGGGTTAGGTTAGTGGCGTAAGCTGCGCATCGAACGAGACTGCCACGCGTCGGATGGCCACTGTGATAGCGGCGTTCTACTGAAGGGAAATCCGCTTACGGAAGCGAAATCCGGCCTTAGGCTCTTGGTCTCCCTTTCGCCGCCCGTCTGACTGTAAAAAACCCACCTAGAGCCGATCAACCTTCAAGAGATCAACTGCTTTGCAATGCTCAGAGACACGAGAGGTATCAAATCCGTGCGCATACGTGAAATTACAAGAGCCATTATTCTAATCACCGGCTTGGTGATCCCTTCTGTAGCGGCCGCCGGTGGCCTTACGGAATTGCCGCGGGAGGAACGAAAAACCTACGAGTTGCTCGATCCAAAGTTGCCTACAGGTGAATCTGTCTTCCGCACGTTTAAGGCACAGCGAGCACCGCCGTGGAAAATTGGGTACGCATCGACATATGCTGACAATTCTTGGCGTGCGAGTATTCTTGATGAGTTCACAAACAAGATTGTTCCAGCTTTCAAGAAAGCGGGGCTGGTCTCCGAGTTCATCGTCACCCAGTCAAATCTTGAAGACGCTGTCCAGATCAGGCAGATGCGGCAGATGGTAGACGACGGCGTTGATGCAATTATTATCTGCTGTTCGAACCTCACGGCGCTTAATCCTACGATAGAGTATGCGTATTCAAAAGGAGTGCCTGTGTTCTCGTACTCTGGTTACGTAACATCGCCGTTCGCCGTCAACGCAACTGAGAACAACATGCAAGGCGGGTTTGAGGCGGCGAAGTGGCTCGCTGAAGAAATCGAAGGAAGTGGCAATGTGCTTCTCGTTTCGGGGATCTCCGGCTTTGCCTCCTCGGACAGCTTTGACGTCGGCGCAAAGAAGGCTCTGGAGTATTATCCCGAGATAAAGATCGTAGGTCATGTCGACGGGAAGTGGACAGACAAGGTCGCGCAGGCCGAGGTGCAAAAATTCCTTGCAGCGAATCCCGGTCGAATTGATGGTATTATCGTTCAGTCGGGAGCTGAGAATGGTGTTATCAACGCGGTGCGCCAGTCCGGGCGCGACATGATCCCAATCGTTCTAGGGGGCGAAGCTTCGGCAGCCTGTTACTGGCGACGGAACCCCGACTTCGTAAGCAAGAGTTTTCATTTCTGGCCGCCGCGCTCTGAGGCGGGTTTCGTATGGGACGTAATGATGCGAACTCTTGAGGGACAGGGCCCCAAAATTCAGACAATCCTGCGGCCAGCAATTCCCAGTACCATAGAGGATGTAATGGCGGATTTGCCAGCTGATTGCGATCCTAACTCTGAGGATTGGATCGAGCCGAAGAATACAGCTTGGTGGTCTGCCAGCGCTGCTGCTAAATATTTCGATAACCCAGCGGATCCGCTCTCCTGGAAGCCGGCCGATTGAAGATCGCATGCGGGGTCTGTGTGGAATGCGGTGCCTTCATGATCGGCTCTCGTGCAAGGTAGGCTGCGCTAAGGAATGACAGTTCAAATTGGGAAATGCCCGGGTCGCCTCAGGAGACATGAGCCAAGCGATCCGGTTCCAACGAACATATTTGCTCCGCGGTAGCATTCTTCCTCCGGCCCTCCTCTCGCCAAACGGGACAACATACTCATTGCGCCAATCAATCTACGTGCTGCCGCGAAGGTTGTTGCTTCGAATGTGAAAGCAAAGTTCATTTCCGACCGCACTATCCGGCTCAGGCCGACGCGCGGTTCGAGGCCTTACTGACATATCTGCATCAATTTGTTGCTCGAATGATTTGGGTGGCGTTCCCGGAATTCCTGATCGGATGGATGATGCATCCTGTCTTGGCCCTCGGTAAGGAGCTTCACGATGAATTCGACTTTACAACCGCTTTGGCAACGCTCCTTTTTTCAGAAAAGGCGCAATCGCCGGAGAGACGAAGCGCTGCATCATGATACCTCAGCCGACCGAGGAGCGCTGCTTGAAGCATTGATCGGCGTGTTGCCCCTCCCAATTTTCTTCAAAGATCTGCACGGTCGCTATGTCGGTTGCAACAAGGTTTTCGAAGATCTCCTCGGTCGCTCGCGCGACGAGATCATCGGGAATACAGATTTTGATCTCAGTTCAACGCAACTGGCGGAAATTTATTCTATTGAAGAGAAAGGCCTTCTTGAAAGGGGTGGAGCCCAAGTCTCCGAGCGTAAGATCGCTCTCGCAAACGGCGCCATCCTGGATGTTGTCTGCAACAAGGCAGTTTTCAGAGGTCACGACGACGAGCCCGCGGGTCTGATTGGCGTTATCATCGACATAACCGAACACAAGTTGGCGGAGCAGGAACTCAAAAACGCTCTCGAACTAGCCCAAGGGATCGTCACCGCTATTCCAGACGTTCTGTTTGAGGTCGACGAGGATGGGCGATATCTTCAGGTCTGGACCAGAAATCCCGAACTACTAGCCCAGCAGCGGGAAATGCTACTGGGTAGGACGGTCGACCAAGTTCTTGCGCCTGATCAAGCGGCTATTGCAATGGAGGCGCTTCGAACTGCAAGCAGTGAAGGAGTTGCCTACGGTCGATGCATTAGCGTATCCTTGCCAAACGGCGAGACCCGATGGTTCGAGTTGTCGGTGGCTAGACGACCAAGCGCCGATCCTGACGCCGCCACCACGCTCCTGGCATTTTCGCGTGATGTCACGGAACGAAGGCAGGCGGAAGACGCCATCAACTCCGTGCGGACGCAATTGCTAAGTGTGCTGCAAACCATTCCTGACATGGTTTGGGTAAAGAATGTCGATGGCGTACACCTTTTGTGCAATCATGCATTTGAGCGGCTGACCGGGAAATCAGAGGCGGAGGTCGTTGGAAAAACGGACCTTGAATTGTTCGGGGCTGAGAGAGCTCACATTTCCGGAAAATCTGATGAGGCCACGATCGAAGCCGGTGGCATACTTATCGACGAGAATTGGGTGGTTTCCCCGGAGAACGGTCAGTCCATTCTTCTCGAAACACGTAAACTTGCGGTCCTCGGCGCCGGGGGAGAGGTTACAGGAGTCCTCGGGGTCTCTCGCGATGTCACGGAACTGAACGCCTCGCGGGAAAAAATCAGGCAAATGGCCTTTTACGATCCGGTGACTTCTTTGCCGAACCGCTTGCTGTTTAACGAGCGATTGCAAAAGGTCGTCAGTGACGCGTCGTCTCAACGTCGGCGGACAGGGGTAATGCTGATTGACATCGACCATTTCAAAGTCGTGAACGATACGATGGGTCACCCTGTGGGTGATCAACTACTCTGCCAGGTCGCTACCCGGCTTAAGAAATCTGTCCGCGATCTCGACACGGTTGCGCGTCTCGGCGGCGACGAGTTCGCGATTCTGTTGCCGGAAATCCAGACAACCGACGATCTCGATTGGGTTGCGTGCTCGATCCTCGAGAGATTCAAGGAATCTTTCCTATTGGATGGCAAGGAAGTCTACGTGTCATGCAGTGTAGGCATCGCGATCTCGCCCGACGACAGCACAGATGTCAACGATCTGGTGAAATACGCCGACTCTGCGATGTATCTTGCCAAACGCTCGGGGAGAAACAGTTTTCGCTTTTATTCGAAGGATTTGACTGTGGGCGTGGAGGAGCGCATGCAGTTGGAATCTGAATTGCGCCGCGCTATCGAGCGCGAAGAATTGGAGCTGCACTACCAGCCCAAGGTGCTTCTGGACAGCGGCGTTATGATAGGATCGGAAGCGTTGTTGAGATGGCCTCATCCCGAGATGGGCATGATTCCGCCGGTTCGATTCATTCCGGTCGCTGAGGATACCGGGCTGATCGTTGAACTCGGGCGATGGGTGCTGCGTGAAGCGTGCAAGACGGCGAAGGAGCTGAACGCCGATTGCCACCACCTGCACAAGATTGCAGTCAACCTTTCGGGTAAGCAATTCCAATGCTCACGGTTGGTAAACGAGATCGCTGCAATCCTCGGTGAAACCGGTTGCCGCGCGGAATGGATCGAAATCGAAATCACGGAGAGTCTGCTTCTCGATCGGAAGGGCGAGACCCTGCAGACGCTTCTTAAGCTGCGTCAAATGGGATTTTCGATTGCTATCGATGATTTTGGCACCGGTTACTCGGCGCTCAACTATCTAGCCCGCTTCCCGATCGACACGCTGAAGATCGATCGGTCATTCATAAATAGCTCGGACAAAAGGAACGAAGAATTGGTCAAAGCGATTCTGTCCATTGCACAATGTCTTGGACAGGACGTGGTAGCGGAAGGTGTTGAGACCGCCGAGCAGGCAGCATTTCTCGCAGCGAACGGATGCGGTTCGGCGCAAGGCTTCTTTTACAGCAAGGCCCTGCCGAAGATGGAATTGATCGCTCTTTGGGTGCGCGCGTCCGCCACCGGCTTCGTTTCAGATCGTTACGCCGCTTCGCGATGATGAGCGCGAATATGGGAAAAAGTCACCTGTCTGATGGACGGTGATGCGGTGCGCGCTGTGAGACAACTCAACTTGAGCCTCGTCAATCTCTGAATGTCTGCGGTTTTTCGCGGAACAGGGGGCAACGCTGGGTCAACGACCATGCGTTGTGCGGCCCCGCGAGCCGCATTCTCGAATGCTCTGCTCCTACTGCGCGGCATTCGGTAGGCCGGGGAAAACGCGGTACACCGGCTCCTAAAGCAAGGCAGTCGCTCTCGAATGGCTTTCTTCAAAAATATTTGACAGATTATCATACAATCTGCCAAAAATGTAGCCAAGCACCTGATGGGAGGAAAATCAGTGTCTCTTAGTATGCATCACCTGGCCAAGCTTCCGTATTTTTATCCGTTCGAATTTGGCGATGGAAAAATCACGGTACTGTCCGACGGGCCGTTAGAGCTAGGAGATCCTCGCCTGAACTTCTTGGGGGTAGAGCCACGCACGGTCAGCCTGATGCTAGAGGACAATTTCCTGCCAACGAACAAAGTTGTACTCGAGCAAAATGTGCCGCTTGTTGAGATAAATGGAAGAACAATTCTATTTGATACCGGGATGGGGTCTTCCAAAGCTTTCGGGCCCACCACAGGTCGGCTCCTAGCCAGCCTGAGAGAGGCAGGTCGAGATCCGACGGAGATCGATGCGGTGGTTCTGTCGCACGCCCATATCGATCATATCGGCGGTCTGTGCGATGCCAATGGAAGGTTAAATTTCCCGAACGCCGACATCTTCATCAGTGAGCGAGACTTCACGGACTGGACGGACGGGTCGTCGATCGATTCTTCATTTCAATTTCAAATCGATAACGCTCGGCGAAACCTGCTTCCCCACAAGGATCGGACCTTCTTTTTCAAAGACGGCGAGGAGTTCTTGCCGGGCGTTCACGCGATTTCGGCCCCCGGCCACACGCTCGGTCATCATTGTTTTATGCTGCAGTCGGGAAACGATCGCCTCTGTGTTCTCGGCGACCTTACGCACCATCATATCCTGTTGATGGAGAGGCCGATGATGGAATTCCGATACGACACGGACCCGAAGCTGTCAGCTAGATCCCGCACGCGCGTGCTTGATATGCTGGCGACAGATCGCATTGCGGTAATGTCCTATCACTTCGCATGGCCAGGTGCCGGGCATGTGGTGCGAAACGGAGACGGATTCCGCTATATCCCCTCTCCAATGCAGTTGCTTGCACATCGATAAGGAATTTCAAAGATGCAGATGCGTTCGGTAATCCTCAGGGAGTCGGGTCTGCCGAAGCCCTATTCAAATTCGAAACCTCTTAAGATTGAGCTTGTGGAACTGACGCCGCCTGGCCCCATGGAGGTGTTGGTCAAGATCAAGGCTGCCGGTGTCTGCCACTCTGACCTGTCCGCAATCAATGGGGACAGACCGCGTCCGCTTCCAGTCGCTCTAGGCCATGAGGCATCTGGCGTCGTCGCAGCAATCGGACCGAGTGTCGAGAAGGTTGAGGTTGGTGACCATGTAGTCATGTCATTTCTGCCGGTTTGTGGCCATTGCTCATATTGCGCTGAAGGCCGCGCCAGCCTCTGCGAACCGGGCTACCAGGCCAATGCTGCAGGAACGCTTCTATCCGGCGGCAAGCACATCCGTTTGAGAGGATACGAAATTAACCACCATAGCGGCGTTTCTGCGTTTTCCGAATATGCTGTCGTGTCGGCGAGCTCGGTAGTCAAAGTGACCAAAGATATCGATTTGGCGACAGCTGCTCTCTTCGGATGTGCCGTTATGACCGGCGTTGGAGCTGTGATGAACACGTGTGGGGTCCGCCCAGGCCGTAGTGTGGCGGTAATCGGGCTCGGCGGCGTAGGCCTTTCGGCGATACTTGGCGCTGTTGCGAGCGGTGCAAGCGATATCGTGGCGATCGACCTAATCCAAGCGAAGCTGGATCTTGCCAAGGAGCTGGGAGCGACGAAGACTTTTTTGGCCACCTCGCCGAATATTGTTGCCCAAGTAAAAGGCGCGACAAGCGGCGGGGTAGACTACGCGATAGAGATGGCTGGATCCAAAAAGGCATTCGAGCTTGCATATGAGATTACCCGGCGCGGAGGGATGACCGCTACGGCCGGACTGGCCAGCGCAAATTCCCGTTTCGAGGTTTCGCCCTTGCCGTTGGTCGGAGAGGAGAGAACGATCAAGGGCAGCTATATGGGTTCCTGCGTGCCATCGCGCGACATACCCCGCTATATCGACCTTTACCTCAAAGGTAAGCTGCCAGTGGACAAATTGCTGTCGAGCACTGGCCCCCTTGATGAGATCAATGAGGTTTTCGACCGTCTTGACAGGGCCGAGATCAATCGACACCTAGTCTTGATGGACTGATGGCGGGGAGAATTCTCTTGAACGAGTGGACAGTGCTCGCCATCCATTACGGCACCGCGCAAAGACCAGTAAGTGACCTGATACTAGAGACGGATGACATTCATGATCGTCCATCACAAATCGACTACTTCGTGTGGCTGATCCGTCTCGAGGGCCGATTAATTCTTGTCGACACTGGTTTCGAAGCCGGAGAGGGCGCGGCCAGAGGGCGGACCCTCTTGATCCATCCGGTGGCAGCACTGAGCAGCCTTGGCATCAAATCCAGCGAAATTACTGATGTCGTTGTGACACACCTGCACTACGATCACGCCGGAAACCTCCCGGCCTTTCCTAACGCCACTTTTCACATTCAGGATCGGGAGATGGCGTATGGAACGGGGCGGTGTATGTGCCATGAGCGAATGCGTCGGCCTTTTGCTACAGAAGGTGTCGTCGACGCGGTCCGGCTCGTTTTTCAGTCACGGGTACGGTTCCATGATGGGGATGGGGAAATTGTTCCTGGATGCAGGGTGCATCTGGTTGGCGGTCACTCGAAAGGTTTGCAAGTTGTTACGGTGGCAACAGGCGGCGCTTTGCTGGTTATCGCTTCCGACGCGCTTCATTTCCAGCACTATCTTGAAAATGACGGCGCGTTTCCCCTGTTTGCAGATTACCTAGAGGTAATCGAGGGTTACAACAAGCTCCGCGTCCTTGCCGGAGCAAACGGACTCATCATTCCGGGTCATGACCCTGAGGTGCTACGGAAATTTTCTCCCCTTGCGCCAGACCTCCAGTTCGCTAGAGTTCTCCTGTGACCCACAATAAACCGATTGAAATTTTTTGCTGTTTGCAGACAATCGGGTTGTCCTACGAAACGCTCCGGCAGTATATTGATTCTGTGCGTCACTAGAAATTTCATCGAAGGTTTGTTGTGAATGGGAACGATCGACCTCCAGATTACACGTCAAAACGCCTCTCTTCGAATCCTTGTTGAGGATAAGCTCCGGCAGGCTATTTCAAGTGGCCGTTTCAAGCCCGGGCAGCGGCTGGTGGAGCGCGAGTTGTGCGAACTCATCGGGGTTGGCCGAACTTCAGTTCGCGAGGCGCTACGCCAGTTAGAAGCTGAAGGGCTTATTACTAGCTATCCGCATCGGGGGCCGGTTGTCAGCACTATCAGCTACGAGGAGGCTAGGCAGCTTTATAGTGTACGCGCGCTGCTTGAAAGCTTTGCCGGCCAGGAGTTCGCCGAGAACGGTTCGAATGAAGAGATCGTTGCTCTCCTCGAGACCGTGGAAGCGTTCGAAGCCGCAGCCAAGAGCGGTTCCGGAACGCGGATCATCGAAGCCAAGACCGCTTTTTACGATTGTTTGATGACCGGCAGCAAGAACGTGTTTGTGAAGCAAATGCTGACGTCGTTGCACAACCGGGTCACATTGTTGCGGATGACATCGATGACCCAGCCAGGGCGGCTGCAGAACAGCGTTTTCGAGATAAGAGAGATTGCGGCCGCTATTGCGTTGCGTGATGGCGACAGGGCAGCCGCGCTTTGCAAGCGCCATATCGAAATCGCGGCTAAGGTGGCGTTGGACTACTTGAGCAAGAACCCCGTCGAAACCTCCGAGTAGTTCCACAAAACGAAGTTCAGGCGACGGCTAAGGTTGACAGATTGTCTGAAAATCTGCTTACCTCTCTTATGGGAGGTGAGGCACAGGAAGTGCGGCTTCCCAACAACATCATTTTGTTAGGGAGGACGTATGGGCGCCCATGCCGAGCTGATTAAACGCGTAACCCTGGCGATCGAAGATCCGGAGCTACCGCGACTGACCCCAGGTCTTACAACACGGATCTCGTTGCAAGTTGGACCAGAAAAGTCATCACTTGCTGTGGGAGGCGGGATAGTCGCACTGGACGGCGCGGACGAAAATGCTGACGTCATACTGAGTGCCCCAGACGGAGCTTGGGAAAAGGTTATGCAGGTGCCGCCGCCGGCAACCTACCATTCGTTCACCGCCTTTCAACTCGCTAACCCTGAGTTCACGTTATCTGGTTCGCCCGTAGCAATCGCTCAAGCGCGTCCCGCTCTGGAGCGACTGTTCGAGATCGTCGTAGCGTCTCCGCCCCTAGTTGCGCCGAAGGTCGATCGAAATATTGAACAGGTCACCGGACGCTATAAGCGGGTAGAGGTCGGCGGCGTAGAACACGATATCTTTTACGAGGAAGCCGGTGCAGGAACTCCTATCCTTTTCCTCCATACGGCTGGCGCAGACGGCCGTCAGTTTCTACCGCAACTCTCCGACACTGGGTTTGCGCGTACGAACCGATTGATCTCAGTTGATCTGCCCTTTCACGGACGTTCGATGCCTCCTTTAACTTGGGACGGCTCGCCCTATCAACTCACAACGGATCTCTACCTGACCTGGTGCACGGCGATACTCGACCAGCTCGTCGGAGACAGAGCTATCGTCGTTGGAGGATCTATGGGCGCGGCGATGTGCATGGTGCTGGCGGCGGAGCGACCGGAACGTCTAATGGGTGTAATTGCGGTCGAGCCGCCGTTGAAGTCAAAGGGCCGTCGCAACCCCTTTCAACACAACGTCAACGTTCATGGGTCGCTTCATAACTCAGCCTATGTCCGCGGAATCATGAGCCCGCTCAGCCCGCAAGAAGAGCGACGCCGCGCCAGTTGGATCTACTCGCAGGGTGCTCCTGGAGTTTATCCCGGCGATCTTTCGTTCTACAGCGACGAGTTCGACGGTGCCGTCGTCGGTCCGAAGATTGATGCCAAGCGAACACCGACCGTTCTTCTCTCCGGGACCTATGACTACTCTGCGACGCCTGCAGACGGAGCAGCGCTAGCGGCCCTCATTCCTGGCAGCCGTCATGTCGTTATGGAGGGGCTTGGGCACTTTCCGATGTGCGAAAATCCTGACTATTTCCGGAGCTTCTTGCAAGACGCTATTCGGTTCGTCGAAGATAACGGCTGATCACAAAGCAAACGCGTTGGCCATTTACCGATCGTGTCCCAGCACCTGGTGTAGCTGACGGGAGGTAGCAAAGCCGAGCGCCCGCGCGCTTCTCGTTGCGCTGTAGCGGGTGATCGGCTTTGCGGGCGGCCATCAGTGTTTTCCGCTAGGGTCGGGTTGTTCAAGACCAACCTGACGGAAAGACCACCGATGACCAATGACATGATGAACGTGCGCTCCCTTGTTGAGAAGAGTGCCGATGCATATTTATTGCGCGAGATGATCGGCTTTGCCGCCGAGCGGCTGATGGAGCTGGAAGTAGGCTCGGCTACGGGTGCAGACTTCGGCGAGAAGTACCCCATGCGGCTCGCACAACGCAACGGATACCGCGATCGGGATTCGAGCTTCCTTGAACCGTGCCGCATGGCAGAGAAAGCTCTGACGGCCGTTATCCAGGAAGCGTATATCCAGGGAATCTCGACTCGTTCTGTCGACGACCTGGTCAAGGCCATGGGTATGAGCGGCATCTCCAAAAGCTAGGTGAGCCGTCTATGTGAAGAGATCGACGTCAAAGTGAAGGCGTTCCTCGACAGGCCGATTGAAGGTGAGTGGCCGTACGTCTGGGTGGACGCGACCTATCTCAAGGTCCGGCGTGGCGGCCGCATGTCTCAGTCGCCGTCATTATCGCGGTCGGCGTCAATAACGACGGTCGGCGCGAGGTCCTGGGTATGGAAGTTGGCACCTCGGAGGCCGAACCGATCTGGACGGAATTCTTGCGCAGGCTGACACGTCGAGGATTACGTGGTGTGAACCTTGTTGTCTCCGATGCGCACGAAGGTCGTAAGCGGCAAGCTGAGACCGTTCAGCGCGCGTAATTCCACGGCATGAGTGCATCGAGATCGCTGCTCGGCCAGCCGTTGGCGATCCGCTCAAGTGTTTGGGTGAGCCAAGCCTGCGGGTCCACGTTGTTCATCTTCGCCGTCTGAAGGAGCGTGGCGATAGTCGCCCAGGTCCTTCCACC